>CAYWDW010000193.1:0-8425 GCA_964457105.1 uncultured Heliobacteriaceae bacterium | reverse complement strand
TTCAGCGCGGGTGCTGCTGAAAGCCGGCTTCAGAGATCTTGGCCCGACCATCATTGATCTGCCATCGCGTGGCGGGTTGCGTGAAACAGACCAGTATGAACTGGATCTCAGATCAAAAAGCTGATGAAGATTGCAATCGTTGGTTACGGCAAAATGGGACGCATGATCGAACAGGCCGCCACAGCGCGCGGTCATCAGGTCGTGGCCCGCTTCGATATTGACAACAACGTGCGCGGCGCAGGACTGACAACTGAAACGCTGGCGGATGCTGACGTGGCGATTGAGTTTTCAACTCCTGAATCCGCGCCTGACAACCTTCGCCGCCTGATCGAACTGCGCGTGCCGACGGTCGTGGGCACGACCGGCTGGTCCGGGCAGCTTGATGAAATCAGATCGCTGGCCGCGCTGCACCAGGCCGCGCTGGTTTACGGCGCCAACTTCTCGGTCGGGATGAATCTGTTTTTCAAGGTTGCGCAATACGCCGCCGCGTTGTATTCGCGCTTTGTCGAATACGATCCGTTTCTGATCGAACATCATCACAAGTTCAAGAAAGACGCGCCTTCGGGCACTGCGCTCGTAATTGAAAACCTGATGCGTGAAAGTTACGGCGACCGGATGCCGCATTCACTGAGCCTGCGCGCCGGTTATGCGCCCGGCACACACGAAGTCGGCTTCGATTCCGAAGCCGACACGGTGACGCTCACGCACACGGCGCGCAGTCGTCAGGGCTTTGCGCTTGGCGCGGTAGTTGCGGCTGAAAAGATTGTCGGACGCACCGGCGTTTATGAGTTTTCACAGTTGCTTTTTGAAGAACGATAATGGATTGCAGATTGCAGATTTGAGATTGCAGAGTGCAGATTTGGGGAAAAAAAGCTGTTCGCTTTTTCAATCTGCACTCTGCAATCTCAAATCTGCAATCCAGGGAGGAATTATGAACAGACTTAATCAGCTTCACGGATGCGGGACGGCGATTGTCACGCCCTTCACGCGCGACGAATCAATAGACCGGGACGCGCTGCGCCGCCTGATCGAAAGGCAGATTGAAAACGGCGTGGATTTTCTGGTCCCCTGCGGCACGACGGGCGAAAGCGTCACGCTGAGCGACGAAGAGCAGTTGCGCGTCGTTGAAATCACCGTCAAAACCGCCGCTGGTCGCGTCCCCGTTGTCGCCGGAGCCGGCGGTTACAACACACGCGAAGTGATCGAAAAGATTCATCGCTTCACGCGCTTCGGCGTGGACGCGATTCTGTCGGTTACGCCCTATTACAACAAACCGACGCAGGAAGGCTTGTATCAGCATTACCGCGCCATCGCCACCGCGAGCGAGATTCCGATCATTCTTTACAGCGTGCAGGGTCGCACCAGCGTCAATCTGGAACCTGCGACCGTCGCGCGGCTGGCTGAATTTGAAAACATCATCGGCATCAAGGAAGCCTCCGGCAATTTCTCGCAGATCGCTGAAATTTATTCGCTCGTGCCCGCAACGTTCAGGATTTTTGCGGGCGATGACAGCATGGTGCTGCCCGTGTGCGCGCTCGGCGGAGTCGGCGTGATTTCAGTTGCGTCAAATCTGATTCCGAAAGAGATGAGCGACCTGACGCACCTGTGCGAAGCGGGCAACCTGGCCGAAGCGCGCAGGCTTTATCGCCGCCTGACGCCGCTTTTCAAGGCGCTCTTCATCGAAAGCAATCCGATCCCGGTCAAGGCCGCGATGGCGATGAACGGGCTGATCGAAGAGGTCTATCGCCTGCCGCTCGTGCCTATGAGCGCCGCGAATCGTCAGAAGCTGCAACAGGTCATGGCCGCAACCGGCGTCAACGCCGATTCAGCTTTGCAGATTGCAAGTTGAAATTGACCGCAACGCAAAGAAACAAAGAACGCCAAGCCGGGACTGCTTCCTTTCGCTTTGCCTTCTTTGCTTCTTTGCGTTTTATCGTTCTGAAAAATGACTCCGCCTCTCGAACAACAGATTGAATCGTTCTTTGTGCTTCCGGCCTCTGACCTGACCGGTCAGACAAAAGAAGCTGCGCTCGCTGCTTTCAATGAATTCAGGCAGGCGCTCAATCGCGGTGAAGTGCGCGCCGCGAGCCGCAACGATAATGGCCGCTGGATCGTCAACGCCTGGGTCAAGCGCGGCATCCTGCTTGGCTTTCGCCTGGGCGGAATCGTTGACTGCTCGATCAACGATGACTTTCGTTTTTTTGACAAGGACACTTACCCGCTCAAGCGTGTGACGATCAATGACGGCGTGCGCATCGTGCCCGGCGGTTCATCAGTCCGCGAAGGCGCGCACCTCGGCACAGGCGTGACGATTATGCCTCCGGCTTACATCAACGTCGGAGCCTTCGTTGATGACGGCACGATGATTGATTCGCACGCGCTCGTCGGAAGCTGCGCGCAGGTCGGCAAACGCTGCCACATCAGCGCTGCCGCACAGCTTGGCGGAGTGCTGGAACCCGTCGGCGCGCTGCCTGTCATCATCGAAGACGAAGTCCTAATCGGCGGCAACTGCGGCGTCTATGAAGGCGCGATTGTCCGCGAGGGCGCAATCCTCGCTTCAGGCGTGATCCTGACCGGCGGAACTCCCGTCTACGACGCCGTGCGCGGCGAGGTGTATCGTCGCACCGAAGACGGCCCGCTCGAAATTCCCGCCGGAGCCGTCGTCGTCGCCGGTTCACGGGCCATCACCGTCGGCCCGATGAAAGACCAGGGCCTGTCGGTTTACACACCGATCATCGTCAAGTACCGCGATGAAAAGACTGAGGCATCGGTGAAGCTGGAAGATTTTTTGAGATAAGGCCAAGCTATTTCATCACTCTTACGCATGACTTCAAACATACCATCGCTGTTCGTCTCACACTCCTGCCGCAAACTACAGCAGATGACTGACCATATTGAAGCCTGTCTGTCAAAACTCACTGAAGAACAGGTCTGGCAGCGCGGCAGTGAGAATGAGAACGCCATTGGGAATCTGGTGCTGCACCTGTGCGGGAATGTGCAGCAATGGATTGGCGCTTCAATTGCCGGTGAACCGGACATTCGCCATCGTGAGACAGAGTTTTCGACTCGCGGCAGCATCAGCCGGCAGGAACTGGCGACGCTGTTACGGCAGACTGTCTCCCATCACGTTTCGATTATTGCAGAGCTGAAACCAGCGCGCCTGGCTGAAAACATTGACACCCAGGATGGTCCGCGTTCAGTGCTGGAAACGATTTATCAGGTGGTTGGTCATTTTCAGCAACACACCGGGCAGATTGTGTTTGCGACAAAACTCTGGACGGGTCTGAATCTTGAACTGTATGTTCCGCCTCCCAGGCCATAGGCTTTTATGACGGGCTTCCGGTCCCCTCCGAGGTTTGTTTGTCGTTTCACAGACAGCCCACTATAATCCCCCTCTCAATTCCGACTCTGCATCCCGCATTCACAGATCCAGCTATGGAAATCTTCAGCTTTCTGCGCGAGTTTATGGCGGTGGAATCCACCACGTGGGTCGAAGGCGCGGCCTGTCGCTGGCTGCGCGATTATCTCGCGGCGGAAGGATTCGCGGTGACGACGCAGCCGGTCAGCGATGATCGTTTCAATGTGCTGGCCACAGTCGGCGATCCGCTCGTGACCTTTTCCTCGCACATTGACACGGTGCCGCCTTACATCGCGCCCCGCGAGGATGACACAAATATTTACGGGCGCGGCGCGTGCGACGCCAAAGGCGTGATTGCGGCGCAGGTGTTTGCAGCACAGCGGCTGCGCGATGAAGGCCTGCGCGATTTCGGGATGCTGTATGTGGTCGGTGAAGAGGACGGCAGCGACGGCGCGCGCGCAGCGAATGAACTGCCGAATCGCAATCGTTTTCTGATCAACGGCGAACCGACCGAAAGCCATCAGGCGACGGCCAGCAAGGGCGCGCTGCGCGTCGTGATTGAAGCGACGGGCAAAATCGCACACGCGGCTTATCCTGAATACGGCGAATCAGCGATTGAAAAGCTGCTCGATATTCTCAATGACATTCGCCGGATGAATCTGCCGACCGATACGAAACTTGGGGCGACGACTTACAACATCGGGACGATCAGCGGCGGGCGCAAGCCGAATGTCGTTCCTGATCTGGCTGCGAGTGAAATCATGTTTCGCACTGTGGCGCATCCTGACGAAATGTATCAGGCGGTGGTTGAAGTCGTGGCCGGGCGCGCTGAAGTCAGGCGCGGCGTCTGGCTCGTGCCGATTCATCTCAACACGGTAACTGAACTCAGTCACATTCCGTCGAGCATTGTGCGTTTCGGCACTGACATCCCGTACCTGACGAACTGGGGCGAACCGCTGCTCTTCGGCCCCGGCTCGATTCACGACGCGCACACGACGCACGAATTCATCTCGAAAGCAGAGCTGCAAAGCGCCGTTGAGATTTACGCGCAGATGGGAAGAATGCTGCTCAACCGAGCAAACAGTTGAACTCAGGCGGGCCGCCATGCAGCCTGCTGGCGTCTGTCATCCTTTGGAAAATTACGGAGAGTTAGAGAACCAATGCCAACTGCCAAATTCACTGCTGAACCCGACACCCCTGAATACGTCGCTTCCGACTGGCTGATGACGATTCACAATGCTTACCGCCAGATTGATTTTGCGATTGCCAAATCGCCCGACCCGGAAGGCTTCATCGAAAAACTGCGCGAACGAGTCCGCCGCGATTACGAACAGAACCGTGAAGAGATGGGCTGGAGCGAACGCAGCCGCGACATCGCCGCGCGCGCGCTCGAAATCGTGCTGGAAACGAGACGGTAGCGTGATTCCTCAGAAATTTCGCCGGTGAATTGTTCGTGCCCGGCAGCATTGCTGATGCCTGAAGCCTCTTTCCTGATCCCTGCTTTTCAGTCTGAAAGGAATCCGGCCAGGCATCAGCTATGACGTGCGCTGAAAGAATGAAGGGCATTCGGGCACGGGCTTGAGGCGCGGGTGTTCGACGAGCGAGCTTTCAGCGGGCGCAACCATCAGATAGCCACCTTCGCGCACGGTGCGGCTCAGGCGTTCGACCATCTGCCGCGCCGCCATCCCGTGCAGGTAAAGCAGCAGGTTTGAGCAGACGATCAGATCAAACCGGCTGCTGACGCCCTTCCAGAAAATCACGTCCAGCAGATTGACGCGCCGGAAGGCGACCAGACGGCGAATGGCCGGAATAACCGTGTAGCGTTCATCGAGCGGCGCGTCAGCGGTGCGGACCGAATGCTCGAAATAACGTTCGCGCACCCTGCCGCTGACGACGCGCAGCGACGGAATCTGATAGCGGGCGCGGCTGGCTTCAAGCAGCGCGCAATTGCGCACATCGGTGGCAAAGACATCAACCTGCACCGGCCCGCGCGGCGGGTTGACCTGATCGAAGGCGATGGCCAGCGAAAAGGCCTCTTCGCCGGTTGAGCAGGCGGCGCTCCAGATGCGCAGGCGGTCGTCTTTCAGATAACTGCGCGCGGGTTGTCCGGCGGGCTGATGCGCGGCGATGAGTTCGGGCAGGATGCGTTCGCGCAGAAAATCGAACTGCGGCAGTTCGCGGAAGAAATATGTCTCACCCGGCGCGGCCTCTTCGACGAGCGACAGCAGTTCGCTTTCGCTCGAAGCGGCGAGGCGACAGTATTCATCCGTCGGCACACGCAACCGCGCAGCCTTGCGCGCAATCGCCGTCGTGATCTTGGTGCGCGCCGAAGGATTGATCGCCCAGCCGTAATGTTCAGCCAGCGCTTCCTCCAGTTTTTTAAGTGAGGCTTCTTCTTCCACAGCAGCGTTTGATAATGCGTAACGCGACGTGATGGCGGGTGAAACGTCACGCATTATTTTTTATCTCCGTTTCTTTTCCAGGCTCCTGATCTGCCGCCGCTTTTGCGCTCCAGGCGAATGTCGGTGATCGTCATTTCACGATCAATGGCTTTGCACATATCGTAAAGCGTCAGCGCCGCGACCGACACGGCGGTGAGCGCTTCCATCTCAACGCCAGTCTGAGCGACAGTCGAGGCCGTGGCCGTAACCAGCGCGCCCCGACGACTCAGCCGGATCTGCACGTCAGCGTGCGAGAGCGCGAGCGAATGACACAGCGGAATCAGTTCTGCCGTGCGTTTGGCCGCCATGATTCCGGCCAGTCGCGCCGTTTCAAGCGGATCGCCTTTCGGCGTGCGGCGTTCACGAATCGCTTTGATCGTCGCCGCTGACATCGTGACAAAGCCGCTCGCTTCAGCGACCCGCGCCGTTGATGCTTTTGCGCCGACATCAACCATCGTGATGCGGCCTTCAGCGTCGAGGTGCGAAAGTTGTGATGCCGTTTTTTTGTTCATCGCAACAGAATCACTTCGGCCAGCTCACCGGCTTCCAGATTTTTGCGGTCTTCAGGCACGACGATCAGCGCATCGGCCTGCATAAAGGCGGCCAGATCGGATGACCCGCTCCATTTCAAAGGCTCAGCTTCCGCGCGGCCATTATTGATGACGAGGCGCGCCGGCTGATGGCTGCGGCGCGGCGGCGCGCCCCTGGCTGCGCGCGTGACATAAGCCTGCACACGCGGCAGGCTGATGTGACCAGCGCCCTGCATCTTCAGCAGCACCGGCAGGGCGAAGATGTGAAAGGCGACGGCGACCGACACCGGATTGCCGGGCAGGCCGAAAATCACCTTGTCACCCAGCTTCGCAAAGACTGTCGGCTTGCCGGGATGCATCGCGACTTTTTCAACGTGAACCGCTGCGCCAAGTTCGCTGAGCGCAGGCTTGACCAGATCGTAATCGCCCATCGAAACGCCGCCCGACAACATCACGACATCCGATTTATCAGCAGCTTCGGCAATAGCCCGCTTCGTGGCTTCAAGATCATCCGGCACGATGCCGGCGCTGACCACTTCCGCGCCAACGGCAGCAGCGTAACCGGCCAGCGAATAAGTATTCGAGTTGCGAATCTGTGACGGCCCCGGTGTCGCAGATACTTCAACAAGTTCGCTGCCGGTTGAAAGCAGCGTCAGGCGCGGGCGCGCTGAAACCGTGACCTGGGCATAACCAAAACCTGCCAGCACGGCGGCCACGGCAGGACTGATGCGCGTGCCTGCGGCTATCATCACTGCGCCTGCTTTCGCTTCAATGCCGCGCGGCGTGATGAAGCGTCCTGAAGTAACCGGTTCTTCGATTTCAACCGAGTCGCCGCTGACGCGAATGACTTCGATCTTCTGCACCGCGTCGGCGCCTTCGGGGACCGGCGCGCCGGTCATAATCCGCACGGCTTCACCGGAAAGCAGTGTGCGATTAAAAACCTGCCCTGCCGCAACTTCACCGACCTGCCGCAGCCGCGCCGGATGTTCCGCTGTGGCGCCAGTCGTGTCAGCGGCCTGCACGGCATAACCATCCATGCGTGCGCGATTGAACGGCGGCTGGTCAGTATCGGCGACTGCTTCACGCCGCAGCACCCGCCCGGTGGCAGCGGCCAGAGAAACCTCTTCAGCCACGAGCAGCGGCGCGTGATCCAGCATGATGCGAAGTGCGTCTTCGATGCGGAGCATTGCAGGTCAGGGCAGACCGGGAGCTGCCACTTTCACAAGATAGAAAAGCCGCTCACCACAGAGCGAGCGGCTTGAGAAATGGATAGGGAAAAATAAGAACCGCAAATGAATGCTGACAGGTTCGCTTCGAGTTAATGGCGGAGCCGACGGGACTCGAACCCGCGACCTCCGACGTGACAGGCCGGCGTTCTAACCAACTGAACTACGACTCCGCATTGCCCGCGAACTTGTCAACCGCTCTGCCAGTCAATCTCAAACTGCACATTTGAAATCTTCTGATCCGTGGTAGGCACGGAGGGATTCGAACCCCCAACCTCCACCTTGTAAGGGTGGCCGTCTACCGTTGACATACGTGCCTGAACCCTTCCAGAGCAGGCGCCATAGTACAGACCGGGTACAGGCCTGTCAAGCTTTGAGCGCACATCCCCCATCAGGTATCCAGGGCCTTTGCAAAGTCAGACATGAGTCCGGCAGACAGCCTGCCAGGCGGCTGACAAATGCGCGCTGTAATCTCATCGTGCCTGGCTGAACATCACACTGGTTTCACCCCGAACTGACCGCGATCTTCCGGCCTGCCTGTCAGACGCTGCTCACAAAAACTGTCTTTGCCACAGCCCGGCCTGTCACTTTTCAACTTATCGCTTGGCACTCTTACGCCTCAGCGGTAAGATGACTGTGTCCTTCTCTTCCTTCAGTCTGTTGAAGCTGCTGTTGATGAATCGCGCATTGATTGAGTGTCCCCACACTCAGACGACCACTTATGCTTTTAGTCATTGATGTCGGCAACACCAACACGGTGATTGGCGTGTATGAAGGCGAGCGGCTGCTGACAAGCTGGCGGCTGACGACCGAACGCACCCGCACGGTGGATGAATACGGCATTCTCTTTCGCAACCTGTTCACGCTGGC
>CAYWDW010000192.1:0-8442 GCA_964457105.1 uncultured Heliobacteriaceae bacterium | reverse complement strand
ACGGCGGCGCGGGCGACCTTTGAATCGCTGCTCGCGGGCGGTTCGATGGATGACGCCGCGCTCAAGGCCGTGCTGGGCCTCGATCAACTTGACGCAGCGGCAAACATTCAGATCAGCGAAGCCGACCACCTGCGCCGCGCGCTCGTCTGTCAGTTCAATCGTGACTTCACCGATGCGCGCCGACACTGGCAGGTGATAATCAATCAGTTTCCAAATAGCCCGGCCCGCGCTGAAGCCCTGTTCCAGCTTGGGCGCGGTTACGAACTCGAAGACAAATTCAGCGAAGCCATCCCCTGGTACAACAAGGTCGCTGAAGAATTCCCGAAGCGCGAAGAAGGCGAGAAGGGTTTTTATTACGTCGGCCACTGCTATCAGTACCTGAAGGATGCCGACCGGGCGGTGGCGCGTTACGAAGCGTTTCTGAAAGCTTATCCGAACAGCCGGTACATCGCTTACGCGCACCTCAACGCAATTGACACGCTGCGCACGGCGAAGCGCGACGCCGAAGCGTTGAAATGGGCGGCGCGGGCGCAGGCCCTGCCCGATGCGTTTGCGAAAACGACCGGCCTCTTTCATCAGGCGCGCATTCACCTGTCGCAAAACAACCACGCGGCGGCGCTGGCCGATTTTGACGCGCTGCGGGCGCGCAATCTGAACGTGCGCGGCCTGGTCGCCACAACGAATCCGGCAGAAGTCAGCTTTATGCGCGCTTACTGCCTGGAGCAGCTTGGCCGTTTTGACGAAGCGATCACGGGTTACCTGACGCTGCCCGAAGGCCGCAACAACAGCGTCGGCTATTACGGCCAGCGCGCAACTCAGCGGTTGCGGGCGCTCGGCAAAAATCTGCGAGCCAGAAATATGATTGCCACGCGGTTGCAAAGTTTTCTGGCGCAGGCTCGCGCCACAACCGCGCCGACGGCAGTTGAACCGCCGGTCAGCGCCGCACATATGACCGGCAAAAAGGCGAGCAAAAACGTGGTCAGCACCGCCAGCACAGGCAATGCGCAGGCGGTGAAGGCTGCCGCCGGTCAGGTGCTGCGGCTGACTGACGATGAAAAGATTCGCCGTGAAATGCTGGACATTCTGCGCGGAGTTTATGCGAAGCTGCCGGGCTATCAGATTCCGCGTTACACGCTCGCGCCGGCGGGGCGCACGGCGTTGCGCGCGCAGGATCAGCCTGCGCTGACCGCTGCCCAAAGCAGCGATCATCAGGCGCTGGCCGATGAACTGATCTTTCTGGGTCTGTATGACGAAGGCGCGCCGGAGTTGGCCGCGTCAGTTGGCGAAGCCGGGCCGTCGTGGACCTATTCGCTGGCGGTTTATTTCGAGCGCGGTGATCGCGCCGACCGCGCCATCAGCTTTGCCGAGCCGCTGTTCAATTCCGTGCCTGACGATTACCGGCCCGAACTGATGCCGCGCGAACTGGCCGAGATGCTTTACCCCGCGCCTTATCACGACGCCCTGCAGCGCGAGGCCGTGCCGCGCCGGGTTGACCCGTTCTTTGTGCTTTCGATTATGCGGCAGGAATCGCGCTTCAGGCCGAACGTCAAAAGCGATGCCGCCGCGCGCGGGCTGCTTCAGTTCATTTCGTCAACCTCGTCACAGATTGCCGAACAACTCAGGCTCAGCGATTTTGAGCAGGAAGATTTATACGATCCGAACGTGGCCGTCCTGATCGGCGCGCAGTATCTACAGAATCTCTTCGCCGAATTCGGCAGCGCGCAGGCCGTCGCCGCCGCTTACAACGGCAGCGAACAGCACGTGCGCCGCTGCCTCGAACGCGCCCGCAGCGCCGAAGTTGACCGCTTCGTGATTGAAATCGGCAAGCGCGAGACGAAAGATTACGTCTACAAGGTGCTGAATAACCTGTGGACTTACCACGCGCTGGAAAAATAAGAGAGATGAAGGAACAAACAGAAATAACGGAATGAACGGAAAAAGCCTGAGCAGAACTTTCAGCCTTCCGTTCGTTCCGTTATTTCCGTCTGTTCCGGCGTCTCTCTTATTTCGCCAGGCGACGGCGGCAATGGCAACGGCGCATCGGGCAGCCTCTTTGCCCGGACCGAACCGCAGCCACAGCGCGCCGTTGATGTGCTGGGTCAGGTTTATGAATACTTCCTCGGCCAGTTCGCCAGCGCCGAAGGCAAGAAGGGCGGACAGTTTTACACGCCCGCTTCGGTCGTGCGCGTGATTGTCGAAATCCTCGCGCCGCACCGGGGCAAGGTCTATGACCCGTGCTGCGGTTCGGGCGGAATGTTCGTGCAATCCGAAAAGTTTGTCGAAAGTCACGGTGGCCGGTTCGGCGACATTTCGATTTACGGGCAGGAAAGCAACCCGACCACCTGGCGGCTGGTGGCGATGAACCTGGCTGTTCGCGGCATGGATTTCAACCTCGGCAAGGAACCCGCCGACACCTTTCTGCGCCATCAGCATCCCGATTTGCGCGCTGATTTCGTGATGGCCAATCCGCCCTTCAACGTCTCTGACTGGTGGAACGAAAAGCTCGACAAAGACCCGCGCTGGCAATTCGGCGCTCCGCCACCCGGCAATGCCAACTTCGCCTGGTTGCAGCATATTCTTTATCACCTCAAACCGAACGGGCGCGCCGGTGTCGTCCTCGCCAACGGTTCGATGTCTTCGACACAGAACAACGAAGGCGCAATCCGCCGCGCGATGGTCGAAGCCGACGCGGTGGATTGTATGGTCGCCCTGCCGTCGCAGCTTTTTTTCAATACACAGATTCCGGCCTGCCTCTGGTTTCTGGCGCGCGACAAACGGGGCAATAAAGACGGAGGCGGGCGCGACCGGCGCGGCGAAACACTCTTTATTGACGCCCGCAAACTCGGACGGCTCGAAACCCGCGTGCTGCGCGTCTTCGATGATGAAGACATCGCCCGCATCGCGCACGCTTATCACGCCTGGCGGCAGGACGGCGAAATCGGCGCAGCGTATGCCGATGTGCCAGGCTTCTGCCGCGCCGTGAAACTGGAAGAGATTCAGCGGCACGATTACGTGCTGACACCGGGCCGTTACGTCGGCGCGGAAGCGAGCGCAGATGACGACGAAGCCTTTGCCGAAAAGATGCAGCGACTGACGGCGCAACTCGGCGAACAATTCGCCGAAAGCGCGCGGCTCGAAGCAGAGATCAGAAAGAACCTGCTGCGCATCGGTTATGAAATCAGCTAAAGTTGGCGGGAAAGGAGTTGTGATTATGTTACAGACAGTCGAAGCCGAAGTTGATGTGAATGGCAATGTCCGCCTGCTCGAACCGTTGCGGCTGGCGAAGCCAACCCGCGCCCTGGTGACCTTGCTGGAAAATGGCGCAGCGCCCGCTGCGGATGTTGGCAAAGAACAAGGCAATGCTGCCGCCCTGCTTGAAATTTTGCGCAACAACCGGCTGCCGGAATCCGACAGACCGAGCGTGGAAGAAATCGAGGCGCAAATTGAGGAGAACCGCAATTCATGGGAGTAAATCAGCCGCGCGTCTATCTTGATTCGTGCATCATCATCTACGTGGTCGAGGAGCATCAGGTTTATGCGCCGCTGATTGAAGCGCACCTGCAAAACTCATCTGGCGTGGCGCCCGGGTTTTCCCCCTTATCGGAAATGGAATGCCTGGTGATGCCGCTGCGTACTCAGAACCAGGCGTTGCTCGCCAAATTCCGCAAATGGTTCGCGCAAGCGGATTACCTGCTGCTGGAGCGCGGGCCTTGTTTTATAATGCCGGAGAAACGTTTGCGCAGGTTGCGCTCAGCGACCGGCACGAAACGCTGATTCTGGATGAAGCAATGTATGAACGCTGGCAGGCCCGCAGTCAGGAGGCAGATGATGAATAACGGACCAACGATCAACGCCGAAACGCTCCGCCGTTTGCTGGAGATGCAACGCACGGGCAATCAGGCGGTGCGCAAAGCGCAGGCCGAAAATCGGCGGCTCGGCATCCCGAACTGGTATTTCATCAATGGGGTCCTGGTCAGCGATCAGCTCGCCGGGCCGCGCCCGCGCTGGATGGACGCAGCCGGGGTTGCGCCTCATCCACTAACCGGCGAAGACGCGCAGGCCTGGGTTTCACGCACGCGGCAGGAAGGCGAATAAAAATACACCGCCCGTAAACCTCAGTGTGCCCCCGCAACTCAGGTCACTATGCCCATCTATGAATCCCACCTTGAAGAAGCCGCGCTCGACTGGTTTGCCGAACCTGGGTATCAGAAAATTTCCGGCTATGAGATTGCGCCTGCGCCCGACGGCGTCACGCCTGAACGCGATGATTACCGCCAGGTGATCCTCTTTGACCGCCTGCGCGCACAACTCGCGGTCATCAATCCTGAGATTCCCGCGGCGGCGATTGAAGACGCCATTCAGCAGATCGCCAATCCCAATCTGCCTGCGCTCATTCAGGCCAACCGGCAATTCCACCGCTGGCTGTGTGATGGCGTGCCGGTCCAGTTCCAGCGCGGCGGCGAAACCGTCGGTGATCGCGTGCAGCTTCTCGACTTCGCGCGTCCCGACAACAATGACTGGGCGGCGATCAATCAGTTCACGGTGCGCGGGCCGCATCACACCAGACGTCCCGACATCATCGTTTTCATCAACGGTCTGCCGCTCGCCGTTCTCGAACTCAAGAACCCGGCGGACGAACAGGCCGATCTCTGGAAGGCCTTCGACCAGTTGCAGACTTACAAGGAACAGATTCCCGATCTCTTTATCAGCAATGAGCTGCTGGTCATTTCCGACGGCATCACCGCGCGCGTCGGTTCGCTGACTGCCGAAACCCGCGTACAGTTGCGCGAACTGCTCGCGGGTCGCCCCTCAGGCGGCATCATCTTCACCACCATTCAGAAATTCAGCCCGTTTGAGGAAGAAGACAAAATCCCGCTGCTCAGCCCGCGCCGCAACATCATCGTCGTCTGCGACGAAGCGCAGCGCACCCAGTTCGAGCGACAGCGCCGATTTATTACGAAAGCCGCCTGGCCAGACTCGACCTCAGCGAAGAGGAAACGCCAAAGGTGGATGCCGAAGTCGAAGAAGCCTCAGTGCGTGAACTCGGCGATGAAACGCTGCGCCGGATTGCCGCTGAACTGACCACCAGTTTGCGCCGCAACGTCACGGTTGACTGGTCAGTGCGCGAAGCCGTCCGCGCCCGCCTGCGCCTGATGGTGCGCCGCATCCTGCGCAAGTACAAATATCCGCCCGATCACGCCGAGGCCGCCGTCAACCTGGTCCTGCAACAGGCCGAACAACTTTCTGAAGCCTGGACGAGTTGAATGATTGACAGGGTCGCGTTCGACCTGGGTTCAGCGTCAGAAATTTGTGTAAGCGATCCCGCCTGCTTTGACTGTTGCGTGAACCGTGAAGTCAGCGTTGAGAATCGCCACGTCCGCGTCCTTTCCTGCTTCAAGCGATCCTTTGCGATCTGCCACGCCGCAGAATTTTGCGGGCATCAGCGCGGCTGAGTAAGCGGCGTCAACCAGGTTCATGGCGTCGAAGCCGAGGGCGTTCATCACGGCGCGGTTCATCGTCAGCACGGAACCGGCAATCGTGGTTCCGTCCATCAGCGTGCAAAGATTGCCGTGCACCTGAATCTGATGATATTCGCCGAGAGTGTAAATTCCGTCAGGACAGCCCTGCGCGGCGGCAGCGTCGGTAATCAGGCAGATGCTGTCGCGGCCTTTGGCGCGAATGGCGAGGCGGGCCATCTGCGGGTTGACGTGAACGCCGTCGAGGATGATTTCAGCCGTGATGCCAGGTTCGTTCAGGCACGCGGCGGCGAGTCCGGGCTTGCGGTGATGCAAACCCGACATCGCGTTGAAAAGATGTGTGGCGCGTGTGGCTCCGGCTGCGATGCCTGCGAGCGCCGTGTCGTAATCGGCGTCTGAATGACCGAGCGATGGCGCGACGCCATTTGATTTCAGAAAGCGAATCAGTTCCAGCGAGCCGGGCAGTTCAGGCGCGAGCGTCATGATTTTTACTCTGCCCTGCCCGGCTTCGAGCAGTTCGCGGCATTCGTCAAAGTTCGGGTCGCGGATGCCTTCTTCGGGCTGCGCGCCTTTGAATTTGAGGTTGATGTACGGGCCTTCGAGATGAATGCCGAGAATTTCAGCCGCCGGGTCAGGGTTGTCTTCAGCCGCGAGCGTGTCGGTGACGGCTTTGAGCAGTTCGTGATGCCGCGCCGCAATCGTCGTCGGCATCCACGCCGTCGTGCCGTAACGCAGCATCGCCCTTGACGCGCGCCGGATGCCCGCGGAGCCGTTCATCATCACGTCATTGCCGCCGCTGCCGTGAACGTGCGTGTCAATAAAACCGGGCAGCACGAATTTGCCAGCGGCATCAATGATGCGCGAACCCGCTTCAGCGTCAGCGTCGCGCGCTGAACCGGCAAAGGTGATGCGCCCGTCTTCGCACAACACAGTTCCCTGCTCGATGACCTCAGTTGAAGTCACCACTGAACCACCGATGATTGCCAGACGATTTGCCATAGGGCCGATTCCTGATTTGAGATTTGAGATTTCAGATTTCAGATTTCGTGATCGCGCTCAATCCTGCCCGTCAGCAGCGTCGCGCCGATGATTCCGGCAGGCAGCGAAAAAAGGTTGATGCCCGGAACGAGCAGCAGCAGGTAGCCGACTGAGCCAAAACCGAGCGCCAGCGACTTGTGCCGCCACCAGATTGAAAGCTTGCGTCTGAGCGGCAGCCCGCGCGCCGAAAGCGGCACGTCAACATAATCCATCGAACAGAAAATGCTGCCCAGCACAAGGCCGATCACCGGGCCGATGACCGGAATGAACAGGCTGACGATCAGCGCCAGAACAGCCACGACGATTTGCAGCGCGACCAGTTTCGCGCCTTCCCACATTGCCCGCACCGCGCCCAGGT
Organism: uncultured Heliobacteriaceae bacterium; assembly: GCA_964457105.1. GTDB lineage: Bacteria > Acidobacteriota > Blastocatellia > RBC074 > RBC074 > DASRDU01. Next base: position 1,569 of record CAYWDW010000192.1, on the reverse strand, counting down.
TCGACGGCCCCAGCGCAGAATCGTGAATGATTGCGTGTGCGCGACGACTCAGGGCTTCGCTGAACGGCGCCAGCAGCACCCGCGCCAGCGGCAGATACAGCAGAAAGCCGGCAAACAGCACAAACAGTAACACTGCCGCCTGCGCCAGCAACCGCAGGCTGTCACCAAACAGCGGTGAACTGTCAGCGAAAAATTGCCCCACTGCCCAGACGCTGCCAACGGTCAGCGCGCCGAGCAGCACGACCGTCAGCAGAATCGGAATGATTGAAAACCCGATCAGCGATGGATGGCGAAACAGCAGCGACCAGCCGGCCAGATAAAAGCGCACGCCGTAAATGAAATGATAAAGCGGATTCGCCGCGCGCGAATTGTAAGTCGCAAAACGTGATGAATATCCGGCAGAGACAGTGGCCATCGGTTCCCGGCAAATTCAGTTCAGTCGGGTGGTGACTGTGGTTTTTGTTTCTCTGTTTTCGATTGTCAGCGTCAGGCCGCTGAGTGTGGCGGCGTCGTGCTTTGTCTCAAAAAACAGCAATCCCTGCCGCGCTTCCTGAGCATTGAGCGGAGCTGCGAGCGGCAGCGCCAGAGCTTCAAAATCGGCCAGCGTGCGGCGGCGCGCTTCAATCAGATAAAAACTCAGGTCGTAATATTTGATCAGTCGCTTCAGGGCCTTTTTCGGTTCGATCTGTTTGAACTGCTGCCCGGTCGCGTCGCGCACCACAAACCTGAGCGCGCGCGGATTGAGCGGCGTCTGAGCGCGGTTGAGCAGTTTCACCTCCACTGCGAGCAATCCGGCAAGCGGCAGGTTTGCGCCGAACTGCTCAAAGGCGCGGTCATCGTCGGTGAAAGCATAAGCGCTGACTTCAAGGCTGTCGGTCGTGGCGGCGGCTGACAAATCAGATGCCGGACTGACCGGGCGCGGCGCCACGCTGAAAAGCTGCCCGCTGCACCCGTTCAGCACGAGCAGCCAGAACCCGGCGGCGATCACTGTGAATGTTCTGAAACTCATAACCAGAGGTCAGGGAAAGCAGTCATTTTCCGCAGCACAATGCCCGGCCATTCTAAATCAAAGCACGCAGAATTGAACAATCAACCCTGCCACTGCACAACACCTGCCGAAAATCAAATCATCCTTTGTGACCACAGCGTCAACTGATGTACGATAGCCCACCAGCAAGTCCCCGGTGAAATCGCCACACAGTATCAGAAAGGTCTACGGCATTATTTATGCGTCCTGAAAGCGAAATTTCGTCCATCATCGAAAACGATTTCGGAGCCAATGCGACTTATGTCGCTGAACTCCTGCGGCAGTTCGAGAGCAATCCCCGCTCGGTTGATGAGGAGTGGGTGGATTACTTTCAGTCGGTCATCAATGGCAGCAACGGACTCGGCAGCAGCGTTGCTACGACAGCCACCGCCCAGGCTGCGCAGCCCGCACCTGCGGCCAACGGCGCGGCAACAACCAGAACTGTCGCGCCCGCACCCGCGCCTGCTCCGGCAGCGCCCGCGCCGATGGCGCCTGCGGCTGAAGCGGCGGCTCCGTCGCCTGAGAAAACGCCGATTCGCGGC
>CAYWDW010000191.1:0-8448 GCA_964457105.1 uncultured Heliobacteriaceae bacterium | reverse complement strand
GAAAGCCGCCGCCGAGAATGCCTCCGAAGGCCGCCGCCTGAATCCAGAAAGTCGCCGAAAAACCAGCCCCGGCCAGACTCATCTGAAATCGTTCGTAGAGATAAAGCGGCAACCACGTCATGACAATCCAGCCGGCAATCGAAAACAACGTGGCCGCGATGGCCAGCAGCACAAAATCACGCTGCCTGAACAAGGCCGCCAGCGCAGGCAGAAACTCCAATCGTTCGGCTGAAGCTGCTTTGCCGGATGATTCGGCGGCGCTCGCGGGAGCTGTTTCTTTGACTCCCAGCAGCAGCACCAGCGCGTAACCGACGCCAATGACGCCCAGCAGCGTGAACGCCGTGCGCCAGCCGTAATGCTCGCCCATCCAGCCGCCAAACCAGCCGCCTAAAATGACGCCGAGATAGATGCCGCTTTGATGCAACCCCGTCGCCAGCGAGCGCGTGCGCTCGCCGTGATGATCGGCAATCAGGGCGAGCGCCGCAGGAATGTAACAGGCTTCGCTGACGCCCATCAGCGCGCGCGCGCCGAGCAGTTGGTTGAAGCTCGTGACGTGGCCCGTGAGCCAGGTCACTGCGGACCAGACGGCCAGACTGAGGATGATGATTTTTTTGCGGCTGTAACGATCCGCCAGAAAGCCGCCGAGCGGGCTGACGATGCCGTAAACCCACAGGAAAAACGTGCTGAGCAGCCCAAGCTGTGCGGCAGTGACATTGAATTCTTTTTGCAGCGGCGGAAAGAGCGAAAAGATCACCTGCCGGTCAAGGTAATTGAGCAGCGCCACGACCCACAGCAGCGCGACCAGCGCCCAGGCATAATGTGTCTTCTTCATCGTTCAGCGCTCCGTGCAAACAGTGTGGCCGTGAAATCCGTTCCAGGTCAGCTTCACAATAACGTTCCTCGCAAAATAATCGCCGCGACGCTGAAGTAAATCACCAGCCCGGTCACGTCCACCAGCGTGGCCACAAACGGAGCCGATGACGCTGCCGGGTCGAATCCCAGCCGCCGCAACAGCAGGGGCAACATGGAGCCTGACAACGTGCCCCACAACACAATGCCTACGAGCGCCAGGCCGACCGTCAGCGCGACCAGCAGCCAGTGCGGGCCATACATCTCAGAGAAGGCTGACCAGACGGCAATCCGCAAAAATCCGATCGTCCCCAGAATCATGCCGAGCGCCAGCCCGGAGAAAATCTCGCGCCGCATCACGCGCCACCAGTCGCGCAGTTTGACTTCGCCCAAAGCCAGCGCGCGAATCACGAGCGTCGCTGCCTGCGAGCCTGAATTGCCGCCGCTCGAAATAATCAACGGCACAAACAATGCCAGCACGACCGCCCGTTCAATTTCCTTCTCAAAGAAGCCCATCGCCGTCGCCGTCAGCATCTCGCCCAGAAACAGAATGACCAGCCAGCCGGCGCGCTTTTTGATCATGCTCAAAAAGGCAATTCGCATATACGGTTCATCCAGCGTTTCAGAACCGCCGAACTTCTGCATCTCTTCTGTCGCGAGCGTTTCGGCGACATCGAGAATGTCGTCGCTGGTCACAATGCCAATCAGCACGCCGTCCGAATCGGTCACTGGCAGCGCCGCCAAATCTGCGGCGCGGAAGACGCGGACCGCCGTCGCGCGATCATCCGACGCTTTGAGCGCGACAAAACGCTGATCCATCAAATCGGTGACGTGCTGTTCCGGCGACGCGAGCAGAAACTTCCGAATGCGGATGTCGTCAATCAGCCTGCCCTGCTCATTTACCACGTAAACCAGGTTGAGCGTTTCGCTGTCCTGCCCGTGCGCGCGAATGTGGGCGAGCGCTTCCTGCACCGTCCAGTCGGGGCGCAGCGCAATGTAATGCGGCGTCATCAGACGGCCCACGCTGCCTTCGGGATAGCCCAGCAAACGGGAGGCAATGGCGCGTTCCTTGTCATTGAGCAGCGCGAGCATTTGCCGGGTCGCGGATGCAGGCAATTCTTCCAGCAACCGCGTGCGGTCATCGTCCACCATCTCGTTGAGAATCGCGGCGACATCTTCCTGGCCGAGGCCTTTGAGCAACTCTTCCTGCTCGTGCAGCGACAGATATTCAAACGTGTCGGCGGCAAGTTCACGCGGCAACACGCGAAACAACGGCGCCTGTTGTTCGGCGGAGAGTTCGCTGAATAACGCGGCGATTTCAGCCGGCGGATGTTTCATCGCAGCCGCACGCAAGCCCGCAAAATCGCGTGTGCGGATGGCTTCTTCAAGATGTGAGATAGTCTGATTCATCGTTTGCTTTCCAGCCTTTGTCGAATGATTACGGAAGATTCCTGCCGGTTATAGCGGTTTGCTGATACGTGCGACCTGCGCCCGGAACAGTACAGGGAGCGGTAGCGACCTGGTGCCTGTGCAGGCGCTGCCCTCGGAGTCACCAGGTCGCTACCGCTCCCTGTACCGCTTCCAGGCGCACGCAATTGAAAACCGCTATATTACATCAATCAGGGACAGGCTGCGGGCAGATTGGATCTGAAAACCGTTGCGCTGAGGCCACGGTTTCCGCCTTCAATCCCGCCGAACGCAGCAGGTTTTTTGTGCGCTGCATTTTATGCCGACGGAAAAGCTCCCGTCGAACATTTCACGCGCGCGGCGGCCAATCACAGATCGCAAAGTTTGAATGGCAAGTTAACGAAGATCGAAGACATCGTGCCCATCGTGAAATTCCTGGCGGCGGAAGGCTGGTGGATTACGGGACAAACGATCTTTGCCAACGGCGGCTATCCGACCCGCTGAAGGCGCAATGGCATTGAGTTAAGCAATGAAAAAGCAGGGAGAGAGATGACCGCAACATTCGGAAATAACAGACGGCACGGAAAGTTTCTGAACGTGTTCAGTGTTGCTTCCGTGTGTTTCGTTATTTCCGTGTGTTCCGTCATCTCGCTTTGATGGCTGTGCTGACGGCTCAGGCGTGCTTCCATTTCACCGGGTCCCACTGCACGCGGCGGCCTGTTCTGAATGATTCGTTGGCGAGGTGGGCGCCGACCAGCACGCGGTTGGCCAGTTCGACGGGTGAATTGGGCTGCTGACGGCTGCGCAGGCAATCCAGAAAGTTCTGCATGTGCGCCAGGCTTTCGTCTCTGACCGGCCAGCTTTCGAGTTCCCGGCGTTTGGCGTCGTATCGCACCATCAGGTTGCGCTGGTTCTCCTGCACGATGCTGCCTTCCAGGCCATAAAAGGCGGCGCCGTCGTATTCCTGGCCGTTCATAAACTGCACCATAAAGACAATCGCAAACGTGCCGCAGTCGAAGATCGCATGCACGTTGTCGGGCGTCTCCCAGTCCATGTTCTGATACCTGCCGCCGTTGCACGACACCGAATGCGGGCCGTCGCAGCCGGTAATCCACATGGCCACGTCCAGCCAGTGCGGGCCGATGTCGGTCATCAGGCCTCCGGCGTAATCCCAGAACCAGCGCCAGCCCGAAGCGCGTTTCGGGTCGTAGGGCCGCTTCGGCGCGCGCCCCAGGAAGCGCGGCCAGTCAATCAGTTCGGGCGCAAACAGCGTCTGGTCTTTGCTGCGCTTGATGTAGGGATCAACCGGACGGTAGCGAAAATCCCAGATGCGGACGAAGCGGATGTCGCCGATGCCGCCCGCGGCGACAATCTCGCGGGCCTTTTTGAAATGCTCGCCGCTGCGTCGCTGATTGCCGACCTGCACAATCTGCTTGGTGGCTTTGACGGCGGCGACCATGCTTTCGCCTTCTTCGATGGTGCGCGAGAGCGGTTTTTCAATATAGGCATCCTTGCCCGCTTTGACGGCGGCGAGCAGGCAGTCGTGGTGCAGGTGGTCGGGCGTGGCGATGATGACGCCGTCAAGGTCTTTGCGGGCGAGCAGTTCGTGGTAATCAACGTAAGTTTTTTCGGCGGGGGTGGCGAGCAGCTTCTGCGCCCGGTCGAGCATGCCCCGGTTGACATCGGCGAGCGCGACGATTTCGGCTCCGAGTTTCTGCGCCGCGGTCAGGCGGCCTGCGCCGCGATCACCCGGCCCGATGCCGCCGAGGCGGATGCGGTCATTGGCGCCGAGGATGCGGGCATATGATTTCGCGCTCAGGCCCGTTGTGGCGAGCAGCGCCGTCGCCAGGGTGGATGTTCTGACAAACTCCCGGCGGTTCATTTTCGTTTCGTGTTCGGGCATAAATAATCTCCACTGAAAATGCTGCTGAAATGAATGGCCCCTGCAGTGAGCGGCGCTGCCGCAGATGATTGCTGCGCGCAGCATAAATGATTTGCCGCCACGGTGAACAGGGCCGGAGGGGGGACTGAAGCCAATCAGTTCCTCCTACCCCTATCAGGCACGGCGTCACTTCTTTTGGCGATCACGCGCTTTGAGGCTGCCGACGGCTTTATCGCTGGTCAGCCGCGGATTTCAGGGTGGCGAGGTCCAGCTTGTCCATCTGCATCAGGGCGTTCATCACGCGCCCGGTTTGGGCTGCATCGCCGCCCTGCATCACTTCGCCTGACATCGACAGAACTGACCAGCGTCTGAAGCTTTCCGTGCCTTCTGTTATTTCCGTTTGTTCCGTCATCTCTCTTCCGGCTTTTCCATTGCCTGACTCAAGGTTATTGCCCCGCAACGGCATCGTCCAGGCAGCCCTGGCCGGATTCTTCCAGGCCATGAACACTTTTGCCCCCGCTTCATCTATAATCGGCGAAAAGTCAGACCAGGACCGGAAAAAGGAGAATTGACAATGCTCAGAATATTCAGCCTGCTGTGTGTATGCAGTGGCCTCTGGCTGCAGGTGTCGGCGCAGGTGACACCTGAGCTGATGACGCTGATTCCGGGTCAGCCGGTCGAGCGCGAGATCACTGGTGGCGAATCGCAGGCGTATCACATTCAGCTTGCGGCGGGGCAGTTCGTTCGCTTTCGCCTGGAGCAGCGGGCGCTTGACAGTACATTGATTCTGACGGCGCCCGATGGCGGACAGGTCGCGGAAATGGATCTGACCGGGGTGGGCGAAGCGGAATCGCTCTCGCTGGAGGTTGCGGCCACGGGCAGTTATCGCCTGGCCGTCCGTGCCGATGACGCGACCAGGCTGCGCGGCGCTTACCGACTGGAAGTCGCGCTGCAATCGGCGGCGCTGGAGCCGGATCAGAAGCGCCTGCAGGCTGAAAAGCTGATGCTCGAATCCGCCGCGCTCAGAAAGCAGGAGAATCAGACGATGCAGCAGGCCATCGAAAAGCTGCAACAGGCGCTGCCCCTGTGGCGCGAACTGAACGAGCCGTTATGGTCAGCCCTGACACTTGATGCCATCGGCTCGGCCTTTTCCGCCCTGCGCCAGCACGAAAAGGCCAGGGAGTTTCATCAGCAGGCGCTCGCCCTCAGCCGCGAATCACTGCTGCGGGCGCGGGAAGGATTTGCGCTCGACCACCTGGGCGGGGCTGCTTACGGCCTCAGACGTTATGAACAGGCGGTTGAATATTACGAGCAGGCGCTGCCGATCAAACGCGAACTGAAGGATCGGGCCGGCGAAGGCGACCTGCTGGAAAGCCTGGGCACGGCCTGGCTGACGCTGCGTCGCGTGGGGCCGGCGCTGGAAAATTATACCCAGGCGCTGGCGGTCTTTCGTGAGATCAGGAACCGGAAAGGCGAAGCCTGGACGCTGCACGATCTGGGCCAGGCCTGCCTCAGCTCCAGCCGCTCAGAAGAGGCGATGGCCAGCTTTGAGCAGTCCCTGGCGATCTTTCGTGAACTGAAGGATCGGGCTGGCGAAGGCGTGGCGATTGAGGGTCTGGGCATGGCCAGCATGGCGCTGAGCCGGTATGAGCAGGCCATTGAAAATTACGAGCGGGGCCTGGCCATCAGGCGCGAGCTGAACCAGCAGACTGAGACAGGCGTCACGCTCGCCAATCTGGGCGTGGCTTATGCCGCGCTGGGTCGCTATGAGAAAGCGATTGAATTTATCGGGCAGGCCCTGGCGATCAGTCGTGAGACGAAGAACCGGGGGGCAGAAGGCCGCTCACTTTACAGCCTGGGGGCCGCCTGGTTAGCGCTGGGCAGCTATGACCAGGCGATTGGATACCTCGAACAGGCCCTGGCCATTAACCGCGAAGTGAGAGATCGCACAGTTGAGAGCCATACCCTCAGCGCCCTGGGGCAGGCCTGGGGCAGGCTGGGGCGCACGGCGCAGGCGATGGAACATTACGAGCAGGCGCTGGCGATTTACCGCGACATTAAACGTCGGTCCCAGGAAGGCAATACGCTCAACAGCCTGGCCGGGGTTTATCGTTCGCTGAAACAGTATGACCAGGCCATCAAATACTCCGCACAGGCGCTGGCGATTTCACGCGAAGTGAAAAACCCGGAGTATGAAATGAATGCTCTTTTCAGTCTCGCCCGGACGGAAAGTGATCGTGACAACCTGGCCCAGGCGCGCACCTACAGTGAAGACAGTCTGCGCGTCGCTGAAAGGCTGCGTGCCGATCTGCTGAGTCCGGCTTCGCGCGCCACGCTGCTCGCTTCCAGGCAAAGCACCTATCAGCTTTACACCGACCTCCTGATGCGCCAGCACAAAGCTGAACCGGCGCAGGGATACGATATGCTGGCGCTCGCGGTCAGTGAACGGCAGCGCGCCCGCAGCCTGCTCGACCTGCTCAGCGAAAGCCGCACCGACCTGCGCCAGGGCACAGACCCCGCCCTCATCGAACGCGAACGCACATTATCGAAACAACTCAGCGACAAGGCGCAGCAGCTTGCGCAAACGGCACCGCCCGCACAGGCCGCCGCGCTCAAACAGGAAATCAGCCAGCTTGAAACCGACCTCGAACGCGCGCAGGTGGCCATTCGCAAAGCCAGCCCGCACTACGCCGCGCTCACGCAGCCGCAGCCGCTCAAGCTCCGGGAGATTCAGCAGCAGCTCGATGCTGACACCCTGCTGCTTGAATACGCGCTCGGCGAGGAACGCAGTTACCTGTGGGCGATCACGACGGATTCTCTTTCGAGTTATGAACTGCCGAAGGCCGCGCAGATCAATCAGCGCGCCCGCGAAGTTTACGAACTGCTGACCGCCCGCAGCACTGCGAGTCGCGGCGAATCAGCCGTTCAGCGACAACAGCGGCTCAGTTCGGCTGCCGCAAAACTGCCCGCCGCATCAGCCGAACTGAGCCGCCTGCTGCTGGCCCCTGTCGCCGCCGAGCTTGGCAACAAGCGCCTGGTCATCGTGGCCGACGGCGCGTTGCAATACGTGCCGTTTGCGATGCTGCCGGAATTGTCAGTAGTCAGTGGTCAGTCGTCAGTTGTCAAAGGCAGGGCATCACGCCAGGCAGGCAACGGACCACGGACAACTGACCACCGCCCACCGCTGATCGTGAATCACGAAATCGTCAGTCTGCCGTCGGCTTCGGCTTTGGCGCTGCAGCGGGCGGAACTGGCCGGACGCGAGCCGGCACCGAAAATGCTGGCGGTGATTGCCGACCCGGTCTTTGATCGCACGGATGCGCGGCTGAAGGCGGCGACGACCGACGACAAGGCGGCACCTGCGGTCAGTGACCTGGCCGACACGCGGACCATTGAGCATCTGGCCGAACAGCCGGGCAATAAATCCGGCGTGGCGGTGCGGCGGCTGGTCATTCCGCGGCTGCCCTTCACCCGGCGTGAAGCCGATCAACTGCTCGCCCTGACGCCGAAAGGATCAAGCTTCGAGGCGGTGGACTTTCAGGCGAACCGGCAGACGGTGCTGAGTCCTGAGCTGAGCCGGTATCGTTATGTGCATTTCGCGACACACGGCCTGCTGGATACTGAACGACCGGGCTTGTCATCGCTGGTGCTGTCGCTGGTGGACGCGCAGGGCAAACCGCAGAACGGTTTTTTGAGAGCCAACGATATTTACAACCTGAAGCTGCCGGCTGAACTCGTCGTGCTGTCAGCCTGTCAGACGGGTCTGGGCAAAGAGATCAAGGGCGAAGGACTGGTCGGGCTGACACGCGGGTTTATGTACGCAGGCGCGGCGCGTGTGGTGGTCAGTTTATGGAGCGTCAACGACCAGGCGACCTCAGACCTGATGACGAAGTTTTACGAGAAGATGCTCAAACAGGGCGAGCGACCGGCGGCGGCCTTGCGGGCTGCGCAGGTTGAGATGTGGCGACAGAAACAGTGGCAGTCGCCGTTTTACTGGGCGGCGTTCACGCTCCAGGGGGAATGGAAATAGCCGCCTGACCGAATGCTGAGCCGGGCCTCTGCGCCTGCTCCCTGGTCAGAACAATTCAGCCACGAAGCAGCGCCGGGCAACACAGATCATTCGCATTGCCCGGCGCTGCTTCGTGGCTGTTTTATTTCCGGCCCGACTATGGAGCGCGGCGAGTTCTCGCTGCTGTTTGTTCGCGTGTTGAGCTTTTACTGGAGACTGTCTTTACCGAAACCAAAAGCGGCGAGGACTGATACCGCTGGCAAACTCGCCTACGCTGGTGCCGCCGTTGGTTGACAACATT
>CAYWDW010000190.1:0-8480 GCA_964457105.1 uncultured Heliobacteriaceae bacterium | reverse complement strand
GGAACCGGCGAGGCTCTGCTGCAAGGCGTTAACGTGCTGGGTCGGCGCGCATCAATCCTGCCGCTTTTTCTTCTCGGTAATTTCAAACGAACAGCGCGGCGGGACGGCAGTTTTATTGCAGGTTTCGCGCACGCGCGCGCCGGTAATCTGTGCGACGAGCGTTTCCGCCGCGCGGCAGACTTCCGGGTGAACTTTGACGGCAGCGCCGAACGGACAACTCGCGCTTTGGATGATGATTTTGTCTGCTTCCTTTTCGAGTCGCGGTGCGCCGCCTAACGCTTCCAGTGTTTTCACCACCTTTTCAATCCGGGCTGAAAAATCAGCATCACTGACGCGGGCGGTCAGTGCGGTGGCGTCCGTCTGGCGCGCGTCTGCCGCCGCCTTGCGCCCGACTTCACGCAGGATGTCTCCCAGTTCGTCCGGCGTCAGCCGCTCCTTCAGCACGCTCATCAGCACATTGAACAGCACGTCATAAGATTTCGGGAAGAGATGCTCCGCTTCGGGCGTCAGTTCGTAAGCGAAATGGGGCTTGCGATGTCCGCGCTGGACGCCGCTCTGCCTGATCAGACCGTCGCGCTCAAGCGTCGCCAGATGCGCCCGCACGGCGTTGTCCGTCATTTCAAGTTCGGCGGCCAGTTCATTGACGGTGCGGGTCTGGCCGCGCAGCAGGCTCACAATCCGCCCGCGCGTACTCTCGAAAAACCGCTCGCCCAGTCTGGTTTCCTTCATCGCCTGCCTCCTGGCCGACAGTGTAACTATTCCTGCGAAAAAATACAATAAGTCAAAATAGTCCTTGACTTATTACCGGAATGGCGTATGCTGGCGGCGAATTACGTTTCACACAGATCCGACAGCAGACTTTTGCACCTTAAGGGAGGGCCTGACAATGCAAGCATTAAATTCTGAGACAACCGCGTCGTCGCTCGCGGGATCGGCGACAAAGACCAGCGCTCCTGCCGAGCAGGCATTTCAGATTCTGCACTTTGCTTTCACCGTCGCGCCGATTGTCGCGGGGCTGGACAAGTTTTTTCATTTACTCGTGAACTGGGATCAATACCTGCCTTCATTCGTCAACAACATGGTTGGCGGTCGTGGTCATTCGCTGATGTACCTGGTCGGCGTCATCGAAGTCATCGCCGGACTCGGCGTGTGGGTCAAGCCGCGCATCTTCGCTTACGTTGTTGCCGTGTGGCTGCTGCTGATCATCGCCAACCTGCTGCTGATTCCCGGCTACTACGATGTCGCGCTGCGCGATCTGGGGCTGGCGCTGGGCGCGCTCGCGCTGGGTCGTTTGAGCCAGGAATATTCACGTTGAGGACAGAAATGTTGACGAAGAGAAAGAGCAAAAGACAGTTCCGGCTCGCCGTAAACAGCGTCTCCCGCTTCTCGCCTGGCACATCGCGGGCGATAGCCAAACGTCCGCACCACGCGCCGGTGAAGACGATTGAGCGAGTCGCGACGGCGCGTCTGCCGACGGAATACGGCGAGTTTCGCATCATCGGCTATCGTTCGCTCACGTCGGATGAAGAGTTCGTCGCGCTCGTGCGCGGCGAGTTGCGAGCAGACCGTCCGACGCTCGTGCGCATTCATTCGCAATGCCTGACGGGCGATGTGTTCGGTTCGGTCAAATGCGATTGCGGGCGACAGCTTCACGCCGCCATGCGTTTGATTGCGTCTGAAGGATGCGGCGTGATCGTTTACCAGCAGCAGGAAGGGCGCGGCATCGGCATCATCAACAAGATTCGCGCTTACGCCCTGCAGGACGCGGGCGCTGACACCATCGAAGCGAACAAACGCCTGGGGCTGGAGGTTGATCTGCGACAGTACGAGCAATGCGCCGAGATCCTGCTCGATCTTGGTCTCGGTCAGGTGCGCGTGATGTCGAACAACCCGGAGAAGATTCGCGCGCTCGAAGCATCGGGCCTTGAGGTTGTCGCGCGCGTGGCGCTGGAACTGCCGCCGACGGACGCAGCGGCAAACTACCTGCGCACCAAGAAGGAGAAGATGGGACACCTGCTGGAATTAGTGTGATAATCCTGCTGGGGAGTTGTGCAGGTAGCATGGCGACGCCCTGAACAAATGAAAAGCGCGCCTGGGTACGCATCGCTTCCAGCGTGCTATTGGCAAGAGACCTGTTCCCTTTCAATCAGTCTCTTGCCAATAGCACGCTGGAAGCGATGCGTACCCAGGGTCTTTCCGAGGAACTGAGGATGAAACTGATGACCCGAACGGTTTCAGGCAGTCTTTTGCTGGCGTTGGCGCTGTGTATTCCGGCGCTGGCCCAGGCCACGTTTGACAAGGCGCTGGCGCTGGAAAAACAGGGCCGTTACGCCGAAGCGCAGAAAGCCTATGAAGAGGTGCTGGCCAGGGAAGGCAATAATGCAATGGCCAGTTACCGGCTCGGCCAGCTTTATCTTTATCACCTCAGAAGGTCTGATCTGGCTATTCAGTATCTCGAAAAGGCGGTCGCGCTGGATGAGAAAAACTCTGATTACCATTTGCGGCTGGCCGAAGCTTACACCGCCGCCGCGCCGCACGCGGGCATCATCAAACGCACCTCGATGACCCGGCAGATCAAAAATCAGCTCGACCTGGCGCTGCAATACAATTCGCGTTCGATTCCGGCGCATCAGGGGCTGATTCAGTTTTACGTGCAGGCTCCGGCAGTCCTGGGTGGCAGCTATCGTTCGGCGCACCAGCAGGCCGATTCGCTCGTGCGCCTGGATGCGGTTGAAGGCTGGCTCGCGCATGGCGGCATTTATTACCTTGAAGGCAGCAAGGGCAAAGCCGAAGAAGCATTTCGCAAGGCCATTGCCGCCAACCCGCGCGACAGTCGCGGCTACAGGGAACTCGGTCAGTTTTATGTGACTGAGAAAAGATTTGATGACGCCATCGCGCAGTTGAAAAAACACGTCGAACTGAACCCCGCCTCAGGGCCGGGTTATTACAGCCTCGGTGAAGCCTACAGCGGCAGGCAGATGTATCGTGAAGCGCTCAGCGCTTACCTGCAGGCGCTGCAAAAGGACGCGAATGTAGCGCCAGCCTATTTTGAAGCGGCGCAATGCCACGAACGCCTGGGACAGAAACAGGATGCGCTGAAATATTACCGGTTGTTCGTGGCCAGATTTCCGGGCGCTCCGCGAGCGCCGGCGGCGAAACAGAAGATCGCCGAACTTTCTCGCGGGTAAGCAGGTGGCTGAAAGTCAGCCGCCGCATTGATCTGACGGCTCAGACAGTTTTCAGATGAGTCAGAACACGCATGTTTCTGATCCTGACTGGCAAGCCGTAATAACCATACAAGGAGTATTTGAATGTCGTTTTCCGATGATACAACCGCCGTCACACTGATTCCTCCCTGCGGCGGCAGGCTCGTTGATCTGATGGTTCCCCCGGCTGAACTTGAGGCAGTCAAGGCTTATGCCAGCCGCCTGCCTTCGCTGCAGCTTTCCGAGCGCGCCGTGTGCGACCTGGAATTGCTGGCGACCGGAGCCTTTTCACCGCTGGATCGCTTTATGTCACAGGCCGATTTTCAGCGGGTGCTGGATGAAAGCCGTCTGGCTGGCGGGCATCTGTTCCCGATGCCGATCACGCTGCCGGTCAATCCTGATGCGTCCATTCACATCGGTCAGGAAGTCGCCCTGCGCGATTCAAAGAATGACCTGCTTGCTGTGATGACCATCGAGGAAGTGTATGAATGGAACCGCGATGAAATGGCGCAGAAGGTGTTTGGCACGACCGACCTGCGGCATCCGCTCGTCGCTGAAATGCACCGCTGGGGCAGCCTGAATATTTCGGGCCGCCTGCGCGTGCTGCAACTGCCGAAGCATTACGACTTTCAGGAGCTGCGTCTGACGCCGGCTCAAGTGCGCGCGCGGCTTGAAACCTATGGCCGTCAGAATGTCGTCGCCTTTCAGACCCGCAACCCGCTGCATCGCGCGCACGAGGAGCTGACCAAGCGCGCCACCGCCGAAGTTGACGGCGTGCTGCTGCTGCATCCGGTCGTCGGTCTGACGAAGCCGGGCGACGTGGATCATTTCACGCGCGTCCGGGCTTACAAGGCGCTGGCCAGTAACCATTACGATCAGGATCGCATTCTGCTGTCGCTGCTGCCGCTGGCGATGCGCATGGGCGGGCCGCGTGAAGCGTTGTGGCATGCGATCATTCGCCGCAATTTCGGCGCGAACAATTTCATCGTCGGGCGCGATCACGCCGGGCCGGGCGTTGATTCGACGGGCAAGCCTTTTTACGGGCCTTACGACGCGCAGGAACTGGTCGCAAAGCACGCCGCCGAACTCGGCGTCAGCCTGGTCAGATTTCACGAACTGGTTTACCTGCCGGATGAAGATCGTTACGAGGAAGCATCGAAGATTCCACAGGGCGCAAAGACTGCTTCAATTTCAGGCACACAGGTGCGCGAAAATTATCTGAACAAGGGGCAACTGCTGCCGGGCTGGTTCACGCGGCCTGCGGTGGCTGAGATTCTGGCCGATTCGCATCCGCCGCGTCATCGCCAGGGCGCGTGCATCTGGTTCACGGGCCTGAGCGGCGCGGGCAAATCAACCACTGCCGACATTCTGACCGTGCTGCTGCTCGAAGCCGGGCGTCAGATCACGGTGCTCGATGGCGATGTGGTGCGCACGCATTTGTCGAAGGGACTCGGCTTCAGCAAGGAAGACCGCGACACCAACATTCGCCGCATCGGTTACGTCGCCGCTGAAATCGTCCGTCACGGCGGCGTCGCCATCTGCGCCGCCGTCAGCCCCTACCGGGCCACGCGCAACGATGTCCGCAATATGACGGAGAAGGATCGCTTCATCGAGGTCTTTGTAGACACGCCGCTGGAGGTCTGCGAGCAGCGCGATAAAAAGGGCATGTACGCGGCGGCGCGGCGCGGTGACATCAAGGGCTTCACCGGCATTGATGACCCTTATGAAGCGCCACAGCATCCCGAAATCACGCTCAACACCGTGACGCACACGCCGGAAGAGAATGCGCGCCTGATTATGGATTACCTCGTCAAAGAGGGTTTCGTCAGGACGAGTGGAATTTCGCTGGCCGTTTCAGGCGATTAACGGCTGAGTGAATGTGGCTGATAATTGCAAAGCCTGGTGACAACAGATTCAAAGTTGTCACCAGGCTTTGTGCTTTTCCAGGCGATCAGTTCCTGCCAGGCCTGGTTGCGGGCGCTGCGGCTGGTTGCGGCGGAGTTGCGCCCGGACGCGCAGGCAGCGGCGGCATCTGCTCTTTGCTGAAGCGCGGCAGTTTTTCATCGCTCATGGCGAGCGTGTAAACAGCCGCTGCGATGACGATAGCTGATTTTTTCGCGTCGTCTTCGATGATGCGTTCGTAGGTGTCCAGGTTCGTGTGCCAGGTGGCTGAGCCGTATTCAATCGGATCCTGCGAGATGCCGATGCCCGGCAGTCCGGCCTGATTGAATGACGCGCTGTCAGTGCCGCCGAGGCTGCGACTCTTTGTCGCCGATGCGCCCATCACGCCCAGGTCTTCAAAGGGCGCAACGGCCTGGCGCAGCACGCTCGCCGCTTCGGGCGGGCCAAAGACGCTCAGGCCGCGAGCGCGCCCCGTGCCGCTGTCAATGTTGAAGTAGCCGGCAAATTTCTCAAATTCAGGTTTCGGATTTTCAAACGATCCGAAATGCTCTTTGACGTAAGCCTGCGATCCGAGCAGCCCCTGCTCTTCCCCGCTCCACAAGGCCACGCGAATCGTGCGGCGCGGTCTGACGCCCAGGGCTTTCAGAATGCGCGCGGCTTCCATCATCGTCGCGCAGCCGATGGCGTTGTCGGTTGCGCCCGTCGCCGCGTGCCACGAATCAAGATGACCGCCGAGCATGACGACTTCATCTTTTTTATCCGTGCCGGGAATTTCACCGACGACGTTGTATGAAGTGCGGCCTTCGGGGTAATTGTGATTGACGATATTGAATTCAAGCTCGACCGGCGTGCCGTCAGCCAGGATGCGCGAAATGCGGCCATAATCCTCGTTGCGCATCACGACCGTCGGGACGACTTTGGCCACATCGAAGCTGCGATTATTGAAGGCGCGAATCTGACCGTGTTCGCGTCCGGCATCGTCAACGCGGACGACGGCGCCATTCTTCAGCAGAAATTCGTCAACCTGTTCAGCGATCTGACGCGGGTTCAGACGCTTCGGATCCGGTGTCTGCTGCGGGCCGCCGGGCCTGCCGGGAAACTGTCCCGCATTCGGATTGTTCGGATCAAAGCGGGCTTTCGTCTGCTTGTCATCAAGCCGCTTCGGTGACGGGTTGATGTTGACCGGCACGACCTGAGTTTTGCCGACCAGGGCGATGCGGCCTCTGACTTTGTCTTTGACGCTGTCGAAATAAGCGGTCAGTTCTTCCTGCGTCGGTCTGTCGGGCAGAATCAACTGAAAAGCCTGGGCCGTCACCGTACCGTTCGTGCCCGGCGTCCACGCCAGCGCTTCACACACCAGCGCATCCCTGACCGGCGAAACGATGTGCGCCGTCAGGCGTTCATTGAGCCAGCCCGGATGACCGAAATCCCATGGTTCGAGATGCACATTTTCAAAACCCCACGACCGCATCTCTTTGACGGCCCATTCCGCCGCCGCCTTGTGATTGGGCGAACCCGTCAGGCGCGGGCCGTAAACATCGGTCAGATAGTGCATCGTGCGCATAATGTGCGCGCTTTTCATGCCCTCGTCACGAATCCGGGCATTGATGTCATCTGCCTGCTGCGCACAGATGGCGAGCGGCTGCAGGAGCAGTGCGAAACACAGAATTGAGAGCTTGAGAGTTTTCAGCATAAACGGATCCTTATGTTAATGGTTTTCCAGGGATTGCTGACGCAATCACTTTTCGCGTTTCTTTGGCGTTTGTTTTGTCAGGGATGTTTCCCGCTCGTTCCATTTGTTCCGTAATCTTTGCCAGCGCGCACGAACCTCACTCTCCTGCCTGGATTTTTTATCTACCCAGCCGAGAGTTTTTCCGAACTCGTACAGCCTGACCATCTGCTCAAATTTGACCTCCATCGGTGTTTGCCTGATCTCTTCATCAATGCGTTCATTGACCAGTTGCCACCTGGCTTTGAATAACCTTGCTTCTTCTCTGGTCATCGCTCACTCCTGTTTCGATTCGCGCGCCTGTGAATGATATTCCGGGTTCGGCATCATCCCGGTCGCGTGCGCCATGCGGTTGGTGAAATTGTACATCGCCGCAATCTCGATCACATCCCACACTTCCTGTTCGGTCAGGCCCAGGCTTTTCAGATGTTCGATGTCTGCGGGTGAACATTCGCGCGGCTCGACGGTGAGTTTGACTGCGTAATCAAGCACGGAGAGCATCTTTGCGCTCAGCCCGGCGCGCCGGTAATCAAGCGTGATGCGGTCGCCCTGAACCGGATCGCCGAGGGCTGCGCGCAACGCCGCGCCGTGCGAAACCAGACAGTACAGACAGCCGTTGGCCATTGAAACTGCCACCGCGATCATTTCGCGTTCAGCAGCGTTCAGGTGTTCGGTTGGTTCGTGCAGTTGTTTGTAATGTGCAAACCACGCGCTCAGGCGTTCGGGCCGATAGCTCATGACGCGAAAGACATTCGGCACAAAGCCGAGTCTTTCCCTGGCCCTGGCAAACAATTTGCGCAGGTTCTCAGGCAGTTCATCTTCAGGCGGAACCGGAAACCAACTGATCTCTTCGGCGTGATTCATAACGTTTCAGTCAAAGAAGGGAAACAGCTTTTTGATTTCAGCCTTGCCGGGTCGGCGACCATATTCGCAAATCTCGAAGGCTTCGGCGTACTCAACCCTGGCCGCGCGATCCTTGCCGTACCATTCTTCCAGATTCCGGCGGTATTTGCCGGCCACGTCGCGCTGCCGGTCCACGAAGCGGTCGCGCACCTGCTGCCAGCGCTTTTTGACGAACTCAGGGTCTTTGTTCATCAGCGATTCATCGCCGTTCGCGCCGCCTTCATAAAACTGCGAAACCATGCCGAGCAGCCCGTCGAGCTTCTTTTCCATCACCGGGCCGATGTCCACCATGATGTCCGCTGAAAACGGGTTCGGTTTCTCGAAGCGGTCAGAGTAATACAGAAAGACCGGGTTCTTTGTCAGGTGCGGCACTTCGGGGCAGAAGTTCGGCACCGTGACCATATAGGCCGCGTCCTGAATCAGCACGCCCGTGTAGCGATGATCGGGGTGATAATCGTTCGGGCGATGGCTGATGACGATGTCGGCCTTCCAGTCACGAATCAGGCGCGTGATCTTTTTGCGGTTCTCAAGCGTCGGTTCAAGCTCGCCGTCGTGATTGTCGAGCAGTTCGACGGTATAGCCCATCAGCTTCGCGGCGCGTTCGACTTCGGCCCGGCGCCGACGGTAAAGATCGCCGCCTGCCCCGCATTCAGAACGGCGAGCGACGTATAGCTCGCCACGCTGTTCTTCTCGTAGCGGGCCATGGATTTGTCGTAGCGCGCCGCCTCCCGCTGCTCGGC
>CAYWDW010000189.1:0-8495 GCA_964457105.1 uncultured Heliobacteriaceae bacterium | reverse complement strand
AGGCGTCAGCGAGCATGGCGTCAGCGCGCGTTTTTGGCAAGCTCTGCGCCTGCCGCTGCTGACTGTGCCTGGGCCGCCTTTTCTCTGAACAGCAGACAGAGCGGAAGTAAGACGAACAGCGTCAGGATGATTAATTTCAATTTGTTCATAGCCTGTCCTCCTGGCGGGGGGAAACTGGTTCTGGAGTTAATACTGAAGTTAATGAATGATCGCCGCTCGTTGAGCGGCGCAGTTTCAGCGGCTGTTGTCAGCGGCAGCCGGGAATCTGATGACGCTTCACCATTGCTGGTGCGCGGAAAAATGTGAAGAACCTTCAGAACCAACACACTCCGAAGCCGGGATTTATTCCAGAGTTCGGGAACCGCGAAAGAAATCCGGCGTGAACCTGATGTGACATATAATGCCGCCTGACATCCGGTCAGCCTGAATACTCGCGGCTGATTTCGGTTTCCAGGCATCACTGACTGGTTATCACCTGAGGTTTTTATGAATTGTCTCAAAGTCCTGCTGGTCCTGTGCGCGCTTGGGTTCGCCCTGAACGTTGAGGTTGCGGCCCAGAAAACCAGAAAGCGTCCGGTCAAAAACCCGACGCAATATCCACACATTATCGAAACTCCCGAACAGTCAGCGCCGTCGGCTAAAACCGAAGATGAGAACCCGGACGCGGCAGCGGCTCAGACTGCGCCGCCGCAGATGGACGTGCTGCTCGTCAAAGCCGTCGTCGGGTTGACGCTCGAAGTCCGCAGCCTGGTCACTGAAATGAAGGCGCTCAATGTGCGGCAGCAGGCCCAGCTTGATCTGCTGCGCCTGACGCGCGCCGACCTGCGCACAGACCAGTATGAGCGCGAACTCAAGGCCGCGCGTGACCGCCTGGCGCTGCTCGCGGCTGATGAGCAGAACCTGCAACTGCTGATTACGCCCGACAGCCTCAATGCTCAGGTGGCGACCATTCCGACCTTTGACAAATCAGCCACCCTGCGACAGCTCAAGGCCAATCACGAAGCGCGGCTCAAAGTGGTGCGGACCGAAAAAGACCTGCTGCAGCAGCGCGTCAATGAACTGTCTGAAGCGCTCACTAACTTTCGCGCCAGCGGCATCGAAGCTGAAAAGCGACTCCAGGACGCCGAAGATATTCTGAAGCAACTGGACCAGGCCGCTCAGGAAAAGACAAAAACGCCGCTGCCTGACAAGCCATAATCAGGTTGTCGCTTTCGGGTGCCTGCTCGCTGCCTGCAATCATTCCCGCCGCCTGACATTGACGCTCAATGGTGAACGGGCGACAATGCGCCTCTCACAGGCGCAGCACAATCTGAATTCAGCAGACTTATTACCGAACCAGCATGAGCAGAAAAAATCATCGCACCCCGCTTAATCGCCGCGACTTCATCAAAGGCAGCACCCTGGCCGGACTCAGCGCGCCGCTCCTGGCCCGCGAGGCCGAAGCCGCGCTGATACCTGTCACGGTGGCCGCGCGCCCGATAGTCATTTCAAGCTCGAACAATCACATGGGCGCCGATGGCAGGCCGCTCAATGGCGGCATCAAATGCGTGACCAGAGCCATGGAAGTCCTGAAAGGCGGCGGCGACACGCTGGATGCAGTAGTCGCCGGGGTCGCGCTCGTCGAAGACGATCCGCTGGATGATTCGGTCGGTTATGGCGGACTGCCGAACGAAGAGGGCGAGGTCGAACTTGATTCGAGTCTGATGCACGGGCCGACGCGCCGCGCCGGAGCTGTCGCCTGTCTGCACAACATCAAAAATCCCGCGCAGGTGGCGAAGTGCGTGCTGGAACGCACCGATCACATTCTGCTGGTGGGCGAAGGCGCCTTGAAATTTGCGCTGGCGCAGGGATTCAAAAAAGAGAATCTGCTGACTGAAGCCTCGCGCCGGGCGTGGCTGGCGTGGAAGGAAGGACTCAATCCGCGCGATAGCTGGGGGCCGAGCTGGCACCGGACTGCGCCCAATTCAAGACGGAAGGCTGCCAATCAGCAACTGTCGCCCGAAGAAATTGCCTTCAATGCTTACCTGCGTGACCGGCTGCTGCGGCGACCGACCGGGACGATTAACTGCCTGGCGGTGGCGGCGAATGGCGACATCTCAGGCGTCACGACAACTTCAGGGCTGGCCTGGAAAATTCCGGGACGGGTGGGCGATTCACCGTTAATTGGTTGTGGGGTCTATGTTGACAACGAGGTCGGGGCTGCCGGATCAACCGGGCGCGGCGAAGAATGCATCTTCATCAACGGCGCGCACACGGTCGTGGAAATGATGCGGCGCGGAATGTCACCGACCGAGGCCGCGATGGAAGCCATTCGCCGCGTGGCCGCCCGCTATGACCAGGATCAGAATGAACTGAAGATGATCGACATCAATTTTTATGCGGTCAACAAGCGCGGCGATTACGGTTCGGCCACGCTCTGGAAGTTCAACGGTGAAGACGGCAAAGATTCAGCCAAACGCGCTCAGTTTGCCATTCACGATGGTCAGGAAGCGAAGTATCTGGACTGTGCCGCTCTCTTTGAGCGCAGGCCGTAGCTTCACAGTTGCCGCAGATCGAAACTGGTGAACGCCGGATGCGTTATCTGTTGGTCTGAAGCCTGGCCCGGCGCCCGCGCCGGGAACAGCATCCGGTGCAACTCTGACAGCAGTCCTGCCGGTCCGGGATCACATTCCTGATGTGGTAATCATCGCCCCCGCCTGTCAGCGCAGCCCCGACAGCAATCTTAAGGAGGAACAAGCTCGTGAATGTGTGTGTAGTTGGTACTGGCTATGTGGGCCTGGTGACCGGAACCTGTCTGGCTTATCTGGGTCGTTCGGTGATCTGCGTGGACAAGGATGAACGCAAGATCAATCTGCTTAAGGATGGGCAGTCCCCGATTTATGAACCCGGACTGTCGCAGATGATTGCCAGCGGTCAGCAGCGCGGCCATCTGCATTTCACGACTGATCTGGCCGCTGCGGTCAGGCAGTCCGATGTGGTCTTTATTGCGGTCGGCACGCCGCCGCTGCCTTCAGGACGGGCGAATCTTTCAGCCGTCGAAGCCGTGGCGCGCAGCATCGGGCAATCGCTCGACAACACGCGGCGGCGCGTGATCGTCAACAAATCAACCGTGCCGATTGGTTCCGGCAACTGGGTTGAAATGCTGATCCGCGAAGGCCTCAGCGAAAATCCGGCGCGCGAGAGCCTGCTGGCAAAGCCCGAAGAATTATTTCTGATTGCCTCAAATCCTGAATTCCTGCGCGAAGGTTCAGCGATTCACGACACCTTTTTTCCTGATCGCATCGTCATCGGCGCGACCAGTTCGTTTGCGACCGAACGGCTGCGCGCGCTCTATGAACCGATCATCGAACAGACCTTCAGCCCGCCGCCTTCGGCGCTGCGTCCGGCTGGCTTTACCGCCGTGCCGGTCGTGACGACCGATCTTGCTTCAGCCGAAATGATCAAGTATGCGGCCAATGCCTTTCTGGCCACCAAGATCAGCTTTGCCAATGAAATTGCCAACATCTGCGAACGGGTCGGCGCGGACATTACCGAAGTCGTGCGCGGGTTCGGCCTTGATAACCGCATCGGGCCGCGTTTTCTGAATGCCGGGGTGGGCTGGGGCGGTTCGTGTTTCGGCAAGGATGTCTCGGCGCTGATTGATATTTCGCGGGAATACAGCTACGAGCCGCAACTGCTGCGCGCGACAGTTGATGTCAACGGGCGGCAGCGCCACGTCGCGGTGCAGAAACTCCAGGAGACGCTCAAGATCATCAAGGGCAAAACCATCGGCCTGCTCGGTCTCGCCTTCAAACCTGAAACCGACGATCTGCGTGATGCTCCGGCGCTGACGATTGCGCAGGAACTGCTCGAAATCGGCGCGCGCATCAGAGCTTATGATCCGATTGCCGTCGAGGCCTGCCGTGAACAATACCCCGGCCTGAAGGTCGAATATGCGAGCAGCGCGGCTGACCTGGCGGCGGACTGTGACGCGGTGGTGATCGTGACCGAATGGGAAGAGTTCCGTAACCTCGACCCTGAACAACTCGGCGCAGTCATGCGCACCAAAGTCGTCATTGATGGTCGCAACGTGCTGGACCGCGAAGCCTTCGTGCGCGCCGGATTCACTTATCGCGGCGTCGGCAGATAAGCACAGAGGTCACTGATTACATTATGCGAATACTGATTACCGGCGGGGCCGGATTCATTGGCAGCCATCTGACTGATCGCCTGATTGGCGAAGGGCACGAGGTCGTGGTGATGGATAACCTGGTGACGGGCGACCTCGCCAACATTGCGCATCACCGCTCGAACCCGCGGTTTGAATACCTGCATCACAACGTCAGCAATCACATTCACGCCAGCGGTCATCTGGACTGGGTGCTGCATTTTGCCAGCCCGGCCAGCCCGATTGATTACCTGCAGCTTCCGATTCAGACGCTGAAGGTCGGCGCAATGGGCACGCACAACGCGCTCGGACTGGCCCGGGCCAAAGGCGCAAAATTCATGCTCGCCTCGACCTCTGAAGTTTACGGCGATCCGCTCGTGCATCCGCAGCCGGAAGATTACTGGGGCAACGTCAATCCCATCGGCCCGCGCGGCGTTTATGACGAAGCCAAGCGGTACGCCGAAGCGATCACGATGGCCTATCATCGCGTGCATCAGATGGACGTGCGGATTCTGCGCATCTTTAATACCTACGGCCCGCGCAATCGCGTCAATGACGGGCGGGTGGTGCCGACCTTTATCAACCAGGCGATCAACGGCGAGCCGATCACCGTCTTTGGCGAAGGGCAGCAGACGCGCAGCTTTCAGTATGTGGACGATCTGGTCGAAGGCGTGCGGCGGCTGATGGACGCGCCTTACAATCGCCCGGTGAATATTGGCAATCCGACCGAACTGACCATTCTCGAATTTGCAAAGCTGATCATCAGGCTGACGGGCAGCCAGAGTCAGATTGAATACCGGCCCTTGCCGGAAGACGACCCGAAGACTCGTCGCCCGGATATTTCACTGGCCGGAAGACTGCTCAACTGGACGCCGCGCGTCCCGGTTGAAAACGGGCTGGCGCGCACGATTGAGTGGTATCGGGCGCGCAAAGCCGGAGCCGCCGGAACCTGAAGCCTCAAGCTTCCGGCCCCTGTCGCCGATAAGCAACGGCAGGAACCCGGAAGACTGCAGGGCAGACTGTTTGGCTGGTGGTTCCGCAAAGCCGGGGCTTAAACGATGACTTTCATTGTGATTGACTTTCGGCTTTGGTTTGGGGTAAAAACTGCGGCGGTTGGAGGTCCCTGCCTTCGGGTTTGTAAAGACTCATTCCTTAACAGCCAGGCTCTCCACTACCTTCCGAAGCCCCACAGCTCTTTAGGCCAGACAACAAATAAACGTGCAGGTGACTGCTGGACGGGTGACGTTCAGACCGACGTTTACACTCTCTTTTAGTAACTTTGGAGGAACCACTAATGAATAAACCAGGAACTTTCCGAAAGATGGTCACAGTCGCGCTGATGCTGACCGTCGGCAGTTTCTCGACGCTGTTGATGAATTCAGCAGCGGCGCAGACTGCGCAGAAGGCGGCTGGAGAACTTTCGGTGCGCGGCAACGTCACGCTCAATGGGGCAGCGGCAATTTCCGGCGCAACAGTTTTCAGCAACGGCACGATCAAAACGGGTGACAAGGGCTGGGCGACCATCAGCCTGGGCAAACTGGGCCGGGTCGAATTGTCACCGAAGTCAGAACTGGTCGTGAATTTCAGCGACAGCAATGTTGGCGGTACGCTGCGTTCGGGCCGGGTCACGGTCAGCACTCCGACGGGCGTTGGCATTGCCGTAGCGACGGCGGATGGCAATGCGGTGGCTGAAGGCACCCAGGCCTCCATGCTGACGGTTGATCTGACCTGCGGCAACACCCGCGTCATGGCGGGCCGCAACGATGCCAGCTTCACGGCTGGCAGCAAGGTCGAACACGTCGCTGCCGGTCAGGAAGTCGCCGTGGGCGCTCAGACGGGCGCTCCGTCACGCTGCACCCGGATGGCTGCGGCAGGCGCGGCAGGCGCGGCAGGCGCGGGCGGACTCGGTGCCGGAGCGGTTGCGGCGCTGATCATCGCCGGTGTTGGCGGCGCGGTGGCCGGTGTCGTGGCTGCTTCACAGTCCGACAGCACCAGCGCCAGCTCCCTCGTCGTCAGCGGCTTCAAGCCGTAACTTCCGGTTCGATGGATTTCAGCCTGCTTCAGCAGGCCAGAACAGCGCGCCGTCCTCTCCGTAACTTTTGTTTCGAGAGGACGGCGTATTGCTGTTTGAGCCTGTCATCCTGAACCCGGCAGACACTCTGCCCCGCATTATCAACTGCCGTCAAATCCCCCGTGTCCCCCGCTGTTTGCCAGACCCTGTTTCTTATTACCTGTACTGATGTGTATCATCGCTGATCTGAAGTAACACTGATGGGAGAAGGATTATGATGACCCGAACGATCACAGGCCTTGCTTTCCTGTTTCTGTGCTGCGGTGCCGTTGTGCCGGCGCAGACGCTGCCTGACGGACAGCCATCTGCAAAGCGCGCAGCTTCGCGCGATTACCGCATCGGGCCGGGCGATGTGCTGCTGATTGAAGTGGCCGGAGAGCCTGACCTCAGGCGCAAGGTCAAGGTGTCTGAACAGGGCCTCATCAGCCTGCCTTACCTGGGCGATCTGAAAATCGAAGGCCTCAATGAAACCGAAGCCGGCGCGGCCCTGCGGCGAGGCTATCTGAGCATTCTCAAGCAGCCTGAAGTGACCGTGTTCATTGAGGAGTACGGCGCGCGCGTGGCCTCAGTCATTGGCGCCGTCAACAAGCCGCGCCGGGTGCCGCTGACGCGCGAAATGCGTGTCTTTGATCTGCTTGGCGAGGGCGGCGGGCTGACCGAGAAAGCCGGCAACATCATTCAACTGATTCACGTCAACAAAAACCCGGCGACCGATCAGGCCGGAGCCGCAAACAGAATCGAGACTTCGGCGGGCGCGATCATTGCCGAAAGCGTCGAATACGTTGACCTGCGCGACCTGGTGCGGCGGCCTGATCTCAACCGCGTCATTCGTGACGGCGATGTGATCGTGGTGCCCGAAGCCAGCGTCTTTTTTGTCACCGGCAGCGTCAAAAAGCCGGGCCAGTTTGTCCTCAAGGATGCCGTCAGACTTTCGCAGGCGATTGCGATGGCAGGCGGGCTTGATATTGATTCAAAGAAAAAAGAGATTCAGTTGATTCGCTCTACCGAGCCGGGCAAACAGGCGACCATCGCCAGGGTGATCAACCTGGCTGAGGTCGAAAAGGATCCGTCGAAGGATATTTACCTGGAGCCTTACGATGTGGTCATGGTGCCCGAATCAACCCGCGCCAAAAATACGCGCACTCTGGTGCAATCCTTTGCCGGCGGCCTGGCCAGCGCGCTCGGCTGGGGCATCCTGCGTTAACGAGCAACCGAACAAGCAATGAAACGAAACAACCCTGATCCGAAAGCCCTGCCCGGCGCTTCCGTCCCGGTCCCGTCTTCAGTCACCTCAAAGGAACTTGATATTCGGCGTCCGGCGGGCGGTTATCCGGCTTACAGCCGCTATCCGGCCATTGAAGTCGAAAAGAACACGCTGCGCGAATACTGGGGCATTCTGCTCAAGCACAAGTGGATCGTGCTGACGACGCTCGTCGTGCTGGTCACGATGGTGGCGATTGGCACCTTTCTGACGCGCCCGGTTTATCGGGCTGAAACCAGAGTCGAAGTCGGACGTGATGCCGAACGCATTATGCAAGGCCCCGGCATTTCAGATGTCGAAACGGCCAATGTCTTCAACCCGCTCTTTCTGCAAACGCAGGTGGACATTCTCAACAGCCGCGACCTGGCGCGCCGCGTCATTCAGCGGCTCAGCCTGAGCGAACACGCAGAGTTCAAAGCCAGGCCGGAAGCGGTCGCCGCGCAAAGCGAAAACGAACGCGACACGCGCCTGGTGAATGCCTTTCAGGCGCGTTACAACGTGGCCGTCGGGCGCATGAGCCGCATCGTGACGCTGAGCTTTGACGCGCACGACCCGAAGCTGGCCGCCAGCGTGGCCAATGCGATGGCTGAAGAATACATCGAATGGTCCATGGAAAGCCGCCTCAAGGGCGTCGAAACGGCCAAGACCTTTCTCGACAAGCGCGTCAGGGAGTCCGAAGCTGAACTGCGCAAATCCGAAGCCGAGTATCAGCAGTACGCCGCCACGCACAAAATCATTTCGCTCAACGAAACCAGCAATATCACGGTCGAACGCACGGCTGAACTCAACCGCCAACTGGTGCAGACGCAGGATGAATTGCGCCGCGCCGAAGCGCTCTGGCAGCAGAGCCAGAAAGTTTCGCCCGATGAACTGCCGCCCGTCCTCAATGACGTGACCGTGCAGAACCTGACGAAGGAACTGAGCAAACAGGAGCAGGAACTGGCCAACCTGTCGGCCCGCTACCAGCCGACTTATCCGGCGGTCAAACAGGTGCAGGAACAGGTCGAGCAGTTGAA
>CAYWDW010000188.1:0-8501 GCA_964457105.1 uncultured Heliobacteriaceae bacterium | reverse complement strand
TCGTTACCAATGCCGCCCGTGCCGGTAGGAAACCGCTGGCGAAACAGCAGGTCAGGCCTTATAATTACAAGCCTGGCAGTGAGTTACGCGACTTCGTGTCGCACACATTCATTGCACCGGAGCGCGCCCCACGTCGCGTCCGTGTTCGAGTGTTAAAGGGGCGCGCCCGGTGAACGAGTTGTTCGATGCCTTCGGTCAACTCAGAGCTTGCCTGATATGTTGGTATCAAATATGATACCGTAATGATGCCCCGAATCGTACTTGACACAAATGTAATTATTGCGGCTTTGCGCTCAAAGCAAGGCGCTTCCTTTAAATTGTTATCACTCATTGGGATGGGCAAATTTGACCTGGATCTTTCCGTCCCTTTGATATTGGAATATGAGGATGTGGCGAAACGGCAGGCTCGCTCTTTGAGGCTTTCGCACAAAACGATTGACAATATTCTGGATTACCTTTGTCAGGTGGGCGAATGGCGACGCATCTTCTTTCTGTGGCGACCTCTCCTGAAAGACCCGAAAGACGATATGGTGTTGGAACTCGCGGTCGAGGCGAGTTGTGAATATATCGTAACTTTCAACCGCAAAGATTTCGTCGGGGCGGAACAGTTCGGTTTGCAAGTGATCGCTCCGAAAGATTTCTTACGAGTGATCGGAGAATTATCATGAGTACCATTAGCTTACGACTGCCGAACTCACTGCATAAACATGTCCGTGAGTTGGCGAGAAAAGAAAACATCTCCATCAATCAATTGATTGCGACGGCACTGGCCGAAAAGATGTCTGCGCTCTTAACGGATGAATATTTAGAGAAACGAGCCAAACGCGGGTCACGGCACAAATTCGAGCAAGCCCTCGCCCAGGTCCGTGACGTAGAACCAATGGAGGAAGATAAACTTTGATACTTCCGTGACGTTGCATCGAACGTATTGTTGGGTCACTCTCGGTCTTTGAAAATCCCGGATTGACGTAGTTGCATTATGTAACTACAAGGCGGCGATGAAATTTGAGCGGGATGAAGCGAAGCGCCAAACCAACATTACCAAACACGGGCTGGATTTTGTGGATTTGCCGTCTTTGTTCGACTACAGTCCGCTTCGTTGAGCGAGCGCCCCGGCACGGCGGCTGTGGGTGTTCGCTCAACGAAGCGGACTGTCCCGTATTTGAGACTTGAGATTGCGATGACGGGTGAGATTCACATTGGGACGCAGGGGTGGAATTATGACGACTGGGTCGGGGCGTTTTATCCGCGCGGGACGCGGGCGGGAGACTTTCTTGAGCTGTATATGAAAGCCTTTGACACGGTCGAGATTGATTCGACTTTTTATGCTGTGCCGTCTGAGGCGGCGGTGAAATCGTGGCGGGCGCGAGCGCCTGCAGGGTTTACTTATTCGCTCAAGCTGCCGCAGGAGATTACGCATCAGAACCGGCTGGTGAACAGCGAAGATGTGTTGCAGCGATTTTGTGAACGGGCGCGGCAGCTTGCAGACAAACTGGCGCTGGTTCTGATTCAGTTGCCGCCCGATTTTTCGCCGCGTGCATTTGGCGCGGTCGAAAGGTTTCTGCCGCGACTGCCGCCTGATCTGCGCTTTGCGATTGAGTTTCGTGACCGGGCGTGGCTGACCAGGGAAACGGGCGAGCCGCTGCTGAAGCTGCTCAACACACACCGAGTCGCGCTGGCGCTGACTGACAGCAAGTGGATTTCACGCGCAGTGATGTTCCGGCTGATTGAGCGCGCCGAGCGGTGGGCAATCGCTGATTTCGCGTATGTGCGCTGGCTTGGGCCGCGTGAGCTGACCGATTATTCGCGGGTGCAGATCAACCGCGATCAGGAACTTTCAGCGTGGGCTGAGGCGTTTGCAAAGTTGCAACAGCACACGCGGCAGATTTACGGCTACTTCAATAACCACTTTCAGGGTCACTCGCCCGCCTCGGTCAATCAGTTCAAGAAGCTGCTCGGCCTGCCGACCACTGACCCGGACGCGCTGATTGCGCAGCCGGGGCTGTTCTGAAACGGAAACAACTGTGGCGCGATTGACAGTTCAATCGCGCCACCAATTTATCCGCTCAGCTTTGTTCAGCCGTTACAGGCTCCAGCCTTTGCGGTATTCGCGGCTCAGGTATTTGTTGGCCTCGTCATGACTGGTCACGCGGCCCGTATTGCCGTCGTAGCGAATCTGCACGCCCTGGCCCGTCTTCAGGGCCACAATGCCAAGCAGCATGGTTTCGGTCAGCATCGAAGCGTATTCAAAGGGCGATGAGGCTTTGGCCTGGCCTTTCGCGGCTTTGGCCCAGTTGAGGCGGTGCAGCGGTTCCTGCTTTTCATCGGCCTCGATGCGCTCGTATTTCTGCGGCACCTTCGCGGCCTTCTCCATCAGCGATTCGGGGAAGAGGCGCGGTTTTTTGCCGTAGGTTTCGTGCATCAGAATGCCTTTTTCACCAGCGATGATGACGCCGCCGCCGCGTTCGAGCGCGACGTTTTCAGGCAGCAGGGCCGGGCGCGGCGCCATCAGTCCGCCGTCGCACCAGATCATTTTCACCGGCGGCTGATTGCCGCGCGCGGCGAAGTGATAAACGACCTGCGTGGCCAGCGGATGGCTGACCGGATTGCCCTTGTTGTCAGTGCCCCAGGGCGTCGAAGTCGCTTCGATGGTCGTCGGCCAGCTCAGGCCGAGCGCCCAGAACGGATGGTCAATCAGGTGCGCGCCCATATCGCCGAGCGCGCCCGTGCCCCAGTCCACCCAGCCGCGCCAGTTGAACGGATGATAGATCGGATGAAACGGCACTTCAGGCGCGGGGCCGAGGTACAGGTCCCAGTTGAGCGCTGACGGCATGGTGTCATAAGCCATCAGCGCATTGGCCGTCGCCTTGCTGAGCAGCCGCGCGGTCCAGTCGTTACCGGCGCGGCTGCCGTCAAGCGACACCGGCACTTTGGCCGGACGCGGCACGCCCTGCGGCCAGATCGGGCGATTCGTCCAGACATAAACTTCCGTCACCTTGCCCAGAATGCCCGCCTGAATCCATTCATTGATGCGCCGCGCATCGTCGCCTGAATGTCCCTGATTGCCCATCTGCGTGACGAGCTTCGGATTTTTTCGGGCCGTTTCGCGCAGCACGCGGGCTTCCTGCACCGACCAGGTCAGCGGCTTTTCGCAATAGACGTGCTTGCCCGCTTCAAGCGCGGCTTTGGCGGCAATGGCGTGAATGTGATCGGGCGTGGCGACGAGGACCCCGTCAATGTCTTTCTGCTGATCGAGCATCTCACGAAAGTCAGCGTAGCGTTTCGCCCTGCCATAGGCTTCCTGCAGCCTCTGACTTTTTTCATTGCCTTTGGCGCGTCTGGCGACCGCGGCATCAACATAGCCGAAATCAACGTCGGCCAGCGCCACGATGTTTTCGCCGCCCGCGACCAGTTCAGTGGCATCCGATGCGCCCTGGCCGCCGCAGCCGACGACCGCTACGTTGAGTTTATCGCTCGGCGCAAGATAGCCCGTGCCGCCGAGGACGTGACGCGGCACAATCATCGCGCCAACAGCGACTCCGGCTGTGCCCGCCACAAAGTTTCGTCGAGAAAGTCTGTTCTGTTTCATATTCTGTTCTGGTTCCTCAGGGTTGATCTGGAAAGAAAGTCTGCCCCGGCCTCTCAGCCGCGCCGTGACATCTTACCCTGGTCTGACCTTTATGCGCGCCTGTGCGCGGCCTTCAGGCGGAACTTTTACAACTTTTTACATTAATGCCGGTCGGTTCAGGACCGCGCCCCGGCCTGTCCCGGAGTTCCACAGAATGCTCAGCAGGCATCGGAAAATTTGAAGCTTCAGGCCGACACTGGGCGCATAGCCACGCAATTCATCAGCGGCTGAAGCGGCTGCCCTGCCCTGCTCGTTAACCTGTGCTATAGTACGTGCCACTTTTCCGATAAGGAGTTCTTACCGTCATGAGACTGAAAAGCCGTTTTCTGATCGTTGCCGTGCTGCTGATTGCGGGCTGCGCTGTGGCCGGTGGCTATTACACCCGGTGGCAGACGCGGGCAACGGCCAGAGCCAGTTCACCGAACAGTGAGGTGACGCAAAGTTTCACTGAAGCCCTGCGGCTCGTCGAAGACAATTACGTCATCGAAGCCGATCACGGGCGGCTGGCCAAGGCTTCGATTTCAGGCATGCTGCACACGCTGGACCCGCACTCGAATTTCTTCGACCGGCGCGAGTTCAATGAAATGCAGGAGGAACAGAGCAGCCGCTTTTACGGCATCGGCGTGACGATCAACGAACGCAACGGGCGCATTTACATCCTCGGCGTCGTCAAGGATATGCCGGCGGATCGCGCCGGGCTGCGTTACGGCGACGCGATTATTGCGGTGGACGGCAAATCAACCAAAGGCTGGCGGCAGTCTGATGCCTTGCGGCATGTGCGCGGTGATCGCGGCGCGCCCGTTGAAATCACGGTCGAACGCGCCGGCGCGCCCGAACCGGTGACAGCGAAAATTGCCCGCGACGAAGTGCCTTATCCATCGGTGCGCAATCATTTCCTGGCACGCCCCGGCGTCGGTTACATCGCGCTCACGGGCGGCTTCAACCAGGCGACAAGCGAGGAACTGCATCTCGCCCTCACCGATCTGAAAAAACAGGGTCTCACTTCGCTGGTGCTCGATTTGCGGCGCAATCCGGGCGGGCTGCTGAAGGAGGCCATTCAGGTGGCTGAAACTTTTCTGCCGCGCGGCACGGCCATTGTTTCAGTGCGCGGACGCGAAGGCTTTTTCAACCGGCCCCGCTCATATCAGTCAGACACTGAAAATCCTGAAACCATGCCGCTCGTCGTGCTGATCAATGGCGAATCGGCTTCAGCTTCAGAAATCGTGGCCGGCGCGATTCAGGATCAGGATCGCGGGCTGATCGTGGGCGAAGACAGTTTTGGCAAAGGCCTCGTGCAATCGGTCTTCAAAATGCCCGGCGGCACGGGATTGACGCTGACGACGGCGAAGTATTACACGCCGAGCGGGCGCTCGATTCAGCGCGATTACAACGGCGTCAGTCTGTACGATTATTATTATGCGCGCTATCACCTGGGCCGCGACGTGAGTCACGCGACGCCGCAGCCTTCGCCGACCGGCAAGACTGTTTACACGCCGACCGGACGCCCGCTGCACGGCGGCGGCGGCATCACGCCCGACATTGTGGTGAAGCGGTCGGAAGAAGACATCACCTGGCGCGACGCCTGCTTTGAATTTGCGCGGCAGTTGTCAGCCGGAGCGGTGGCCGGGCTGGAACAATTCAAAGTGACGAAGACGGAACACAGCTACCGGCTGCGCGGCAATGAATATCAGTTGAATGAGCAGGTGATGACGGCCTTTCGCAGCTTCCTGCGCGACAGCACGCGGTTCCGCGCACTGGAAAACAGTCTCAGCGCCCGGTCTGATTATGCCCGCCGCCGCATTCGCGCTGAAGTCATCACCGCCGCTTACGGCCTTGAAGCCGCCGATCAGTTCCTGCTCGAAAGCGACGAGCAGATGCAGAAGGCCATCGAAGCCCTGCCCCGCGCCCGGCAACTGACCGATACGGCCAAGCTCTTTCCGCCAAAATCAGATGGTCGGCAGTGAGTCCGTGGTCCGTGGTCCGTGGTCCGTGGTCAGTTGTTGATTCATACGGATGCAAAATCACCAGGTAGTTGCTGACCACTGACTACGGACAACGGACCACTGACTACGGACCACTGACCACTGACCACCGCCTTGACCTGGTCTGGCAAAAACCGCATCATAAGCCGTCGCTTGACAAGTTCCATCACCGATACAATCAGCTCCGAAAGCCGAAACTGCTGACTTTCTTTTTTGATGAATCCGATC
Organism: uncultured Heliobacteriaceae bacterium; assembly: GCA_964457105.1. GTDB lineage: Bacteria > Acidobacteriota > Blastocatellia > RBC074 > RBC074 > DASRDU01. The sequence continues at coordinate 2,663 of CAYWDW010000188.1, read as the reverse complement.
ACGCGCGGCATTCTGCAAATACAGGAAATCACCCTGCTGGCCTGGCGAGTTTTGCGCGGGTTCTTCCGGCCACCACTTTACTTCCGTGAAATCATTCAGCAGATGGATGTGCTGGGCGTCGGCAGCCTGATGATTATCATGCTGGTCGGCGGTTTCACGGGCATCGCGCTGGCGCTCAATTCAGCCAACACCCTTCAGAAATTCGGCGTGCAGAGCGTGACCGGGCAACTGGTGGCGACGAGCCTGATTCGTGAACTCGGCCCGGTGCTGACCTGCATCATCCTGGCCGGGCGAGCCGGTTCAGGCATTGCGGCGGAACTTGGTTCGATGCTCGTGAGCGAACAGATTGACGCAATGCGGGCGCTCGGCACCGACCCGATCAAGAAGCTGGTCACGCCGCGCATCATCGCGCTGGTGACGACGGCACCGGTGCTGACGGTCTTCTGCAATATGGTCGGCATTCTGGGCGGCATGTTCGCCGCCACCACGCTGATGCAGCAGCCGACGAGCGTCTATTTCTCGGCGGCGCAGAAAGCCATCACCTTCAATGAACTGCTCGGCGGGCTGCTCAAGCCGGTGGTCTTCGGTTTTATCATCGCCATCATCGGCTGTTATATGGGCCTCAGCACGCGGGGCGGCACGGTGGGTGTGGGGCGCAGCACGACGCGCTCGGTGGTGGTTTCATCCGTCCTGATCATTGGCGTTGACACGCTGCTGACCAAGCTGATTCTGGCTGTGCTGCTTGAGTAACAGGCGCTGACCATTTATGGAAAACATTCACCCCGCGATTGAATTTCAGGATGTCTGCCTGGCCTTTGATGAGCGCGTGATTCTCAACCGCGTCAGTTTCGCCGTGCGCCTGGGCGAAGCGAAAATCGTCATGGGCGGCTCAGGCACGGGCAAATCCACGCTGCTGCGGCTGGTCCTCGGACTGCTCAAGCCGGATTCCGGGCACATCTTCGTGGACGGCGAAGACATTACGCATTTCAGCGAAGAGCAGATGATGCGCGTCCGGCAGAAGATCGGCATGGTCTTTCAGGAAGGCGCGCTTTTTGACAGCCTCGCGGTTTACGACAACGTCGCTTACCGGCTGCGCGAACAGCGCGTGCCTGAAACAGAGATTGAGCCGGTCGTGATGCGCATGCTGCGATTCGTTGATCTGGAACACGCCGTAGACAAAATGCCGAACGAACTGTCGGGCGGGATGCGGCGGCGCGTCGGCATTGCGCGGGCGCTGGTCGGCAGCCCGAAAATCATTCTTTACGATGAGCCGACCGCCGGGCTTGACCCGATCACGGCGCGCACGATCTGCGAACTGGCGGTCAAGCTGCGCGACCTTGAGGACGTGTCATCCATCTTCGTCACGCACCGGTTGCAGGATATTGAAGTGCTGTCGAGCGAGTACGTCATTCGTGACGACCTGGGCAATCTGGTCTTTGAGAAGGAAGGCGACCGGATGTGCCTGATCAATACGAAATTCATTATGCTCAAGGATGGCGACGTGCTGTTCAGCGGCACCGATGAACAGTTGCGAAAGTCCGAAGACCCGTACATCATCAGGTTTCTCGACAATGACAACCCGAAGCGCAAGTGAGCGGCGGGAGGAGCTATGCCACAAAAAAAGCAATACGGTCTGTCTGATCTGCGAGTCGGGCTGCTCGTGCTGGGCGCCATCGGCATTCTGATTCTCGCGCTCTTTGCGGCGACGGGCGACGTGTCGCTGCCCGGTTTCGGCAAAAAGACCATCGTCAAAACTTACATGGGCAACATTGACGGGCTGCGCAAGGGCGGCGAAGTGCGCCTTTCGGGCGTGCGCATCGGCAGCATCAAAGAGATCAACTTCAGCCCGCAGATTCCGCAATCATCCGACGCGCCGAACCTGGTTGAGATCGTCATGGAAATTTCCGGCAGGATCAACGGGCGACCGGCCATTGAACGCATCCGCACCGATTCGCGCGCGGTGCTCAAAAGCGCGGGCGTCCTCGGCGATTACGTCGTGGACATCACGCCCGGCACGGTCAACGGTCAGCCGATCACTGACGGTGCCACCATTCAGAGCATTCAGCAGAAAGGCGTCGGCGACATCATCAACGCCGCGCAGACCATCTTTCGCCGGTAAAGCTGTGGTAGCTGCATCCGTACTCACCTGCGCATCGGGCGTTGTGTTCGTTTGCGCGCTGGCCGACTGGTAAGCCACAGAACCAAAAGCGACGCCAAGGGCCAAAACCCCTAATACAACCATCGTAACGATCTTCTTACTATTCATACTGATCTCCTTTTTTGTACATTCGGTTAAGTCAGATCCTGTTTGGATCTGATACAAGGATATCAAGCACCTGTTCAGAAATTGTTAAGCCATAATTTTGAAATTATGTGCTTTTCACGGGTTTCGTTAAGCACCAGCGTGGAGTGTCCCAACGATGGTATAATCGGCGGAAAATAAACCATATTTTGTACTCAGGAGAAAAAAGAAATGACAATGAAAATCACCGATGAGTGCATTTCGTGCGGAGCCTGTGTCCCGGAATGCCCGACCGAATCGATCAGCGAAGGCGATACGATTTACGTCATCAATGCAGACACGTGCGTTGAGTGCGAAGGCCACTTCGATGCCCCGCAGTGCGTAGCAGTTTGCCCAGTCGATTGTATCGTCAAGGCCTAAC
>CAYWDW010000187.1:0-8528 GCA_964457105.1 uncultured Heliobacteriaceae bacterium | reverse complement strand
CCGGGGGTTGCGCTGACGCTTCACCCCCGGCTATTGAATTTCGCCCCTGCGGGGCTGAAGAATTTACCGATAAATCCCGCTGAATGTGGCGGCTTCGTGTGCTTCGTGGTGGCCAGGAATTGTTTGTCACCGGCTCAGCCCTGCCGCACCTCAATTCATTTTTTTCTTTCGCCTTTACAGTTTTGGCGGCTGCTTTCCGCTAGTGACAGGTGAGAGGAAACAACACCACAACTACAGACCACAGACTGACCATCCGCTGACCGACTGGCGCGGATGGCGAGGGGGGATTTATGCGTTATTCCGACATTCCGGCCTGGCAGGCGCTGGCGACGATTGATGAATCGCTGCTACTGGCAGCGCTGGGCGTGGCGCTGCTGCTCGCAGCGCTGCTGTTGCGCTCGATCCTGCTGAGCCGCGCGACACACGGGACTCAGCCGCCGGCTGACCGTCTGCCGCCAGCTATCACCAAATCAACGACCGGCAGTTATGCAACGAGGTAATTATGGGCATCATCAGGCCACCCAAACCGGATGAAATCGCAGAACTGCTGTGGCGGCGCAAGCTGGTGCTGCTGCTGTTTGCGGCGGTGGCGCTCGCGCCCGGCGTGCTGCTCATCAAACGACTGCCGAAACTTTATGAAGCGCGGGCGCTGGTCATTATTTCGGGCAGTGCCGATGACGACGGGCGCCTGAGCGGCCCGCAGACGGCAGCGGTGTCAAATCGCCTGAACAGCAGTTCGGGCCTGTCTGAACTGATTCGCAAACACAAACTTTACCCGCGCCTGACAAACACCGATGACGCCGTCGCGGTGATGAGCAAGGCCGTCAAACTTGAAGTCAGGCTGCGCGACTATTACCCGCAACTGCCCGAAGCCGTCGCCGTCAGCTTTCGTTACGAAGACCCGCAGGTCGCGTGTGCGGTTGTCAATGAACTGATCGCCGCTTTCAATCAGGTCAATGACGAAATCAGGACTCAGGCCGCGACTGAAATCAAACAGTTCAATCTTGAAATCACCCAGGTTGAAAACGGCCTCGCCGAATTGCGACAGCGCCAGGAAGCCGCCGTGCGCAGCAGCGTGGTACGCCGCCCGACGATTGATCCGCTGATTGTGCGCGCTGAACGAATGGCGATGGCGTCCTCAGTTGACGCGCTGCGCGATCAGCAGACCGCGCTCGAACTGCGCCTGACCGATCTCAAAAAACAGATCAGCGCGCAGCAGCAGGTCGTCAGTTCGATGCCTGCGGGCAACGCCGCTTCGGGCAGCAGTTCCTACGGCATTCTGCTGGCGCGCCGGGCTGAACTTGAGGCGCAGCTTCGCATTCTGCTGACCGAAGTCACCGACAAACACCCGAAGGTGCAAAGCACCCGCGTGCAGCTTGATGAACTGACGAAGCAGTTGCAGCAGTTTGAAAAATCAGGCGAAGCCGGCACCGGACGAAACAGTGCGCCTGAAGAACGCGAACTGCGCGAATTGCAGCGGCGGCAGTCTGAAATGCAGACCGACCTTGAAGTCACGCGCCGCGCCATCGAACGTAAGCAGATGATGCTGGCCGCAATGCCTGAAAGCAAAGCGGGCGATGCCGCCTCGACCGAGCCGGTGCCGAACATTATGGGCCTGACGGTGCCGACTGAATATTCAGCGTCGCTGGGTCGCCTCAATTCGCTGCTCGACAAACGCAACGCGCTGATGCGGCGGCAGAATCTGGCGCTCTTTCAGATCGTGGACCGGCCCGTGGTACCGCAGCTTCCGGTGGCACCGAAGTATCTGAAGCTTTATCCGTTCGCGCTGGCCATCGCGCTCGGACTTGGATTGCTGGCGGTGATCGTGGCCGAACTGCCGCGTCGTCTTGCGATTCGCAATCAACGCGATGCCGAATTTTTTCTGGGCGTTCCGGTGATGGCCCTGGTGCCGCGCACTTACACCATTGCCGAGCGCAGCCGCCTCGTCAGGTTGAGGCTGGCCCGCAGCTTCGGGGTCCTGCTGTTGGCGTTGACCCTCGCTCCGGCGCTGCTGCTGCTGCTCAACCTGACAGGCATCTTTCAACTGCTGGCAAGTAAGTAAGGAGCTTTCATGGGCAACGTCTACGCGGCAAGTGTGAGACAGACCGAAGCGGGCGCGACGCCGACGCAGCCGCTGAATCAGGCGGCCACAAACGAAATCACTTTTGACTTCGCGCCGCAGACGCAGGCGCTTGAGCCATTCGATCTGCGGCTCTTCGCTGCGCCTGAACCTGTCAGTCAGGCGAATGAAACTCAGGGCAGCACGGCGCTGGCCCGCGTCAGAACGACCTCGCCGCTGGCACGGCAGCGGTTGCCGCAGCCCGACCTTGAAGTGCTGCCTGACCCTGAACGCATGGACGCGCATCTGGCGGCGGCGCTCGAAGGCGACCGGCGCATTGAAGAGCAATACGGGCGGCTGGCTGTGTCAGTCATCGCGGCGGCTGAAGCGCGGCAGCATCGCCGCATTCTGACGATTTCAGCGCAATCCGGCGAAGGCCGCACCTGCGTGACGCTCAACCTCGCGGCGGCGCTGGCGCGGGCGCGGCGGCGCGTGCTGGTGATTGACGGCGATCTGAATCGCCCGTCAACGCTGCGGCTGCTGGGCATCAGTTCAAAGGCCGGGCTGGCCGAGGTGCTGGCGCAACGCTGCCCGCTCGAAGCGGCGCTGATCAAAGTGCTGCCGTTCGGCTTTCACCTGCTGCCGTCGCGTGAACGAATTGAGAATCCGGCTGAACTCTTTGGCGATGCCGCGCTGTCACGACTGCTCGATGAAGGCGATGCGATCTACGACTTCATTCTGATTGATGCGCCGCCGCTCGGTGGCGCTGAAACGCAGTGGCTGGCGCGCCTGAGCGACACGGCGCTGCTGGTCGTCAACCCGGAGCGCAGCAGCGCGCGCCAGGTGATGAAATCGCTGGCGGCATTTCCTGGCGAAGAGATTGCCGGCGTGCTGATTAACGGCCTGACTGAATAACGAGTGTGATGACCAGAAACCGCTTCAGAACATTGTCACTGCTGGGCGCTGAAACCGCGCTGGTCTGTGCCTGCTGCGCGCTGGCGGTGTGGTGGCAGTGCCGGGCCGACAGCCGTGACAACTGGTGGCAGATTCTGTTTCTGCTGCTGGTCATGCAGGGCGCGTTTTATCTCTTCGATCTGTACGACCTGCCACTGATCCGGCAATGGGAACTGCTGCCGGTGCGCCTGGCTCAGGCCTGCGGAGTTTCGGCGCTCGTCTTTACGGTGACGCTGCGGCTGATGCCGGGGCTGATGCCTGCGCGCGGCGTGACGGCGCTGAGTCTGCTGCTGCTGCTGCCGGTCATGATTACGTGGCGGCTGATGGCGCGGTGGGTCATGACGCATCCGAAGCTGGCCGAGCGCGTGCTGATTATCGGCACCGGCAGAAACGCCGTCGAACTGGCCCGCGAAACGCTTGAACGCCGCGAAGCCGGTTACAGCATCGTTGGGTTTGCCGGTGACGACCCGCACCTGATCGGGCAGAGCCTGATCAATCCGTCGGTGCTTGGTCTGACGGCGGACCTTGAATCAATCGTCGCTCAGCACCAGGTCGAACGCATCGTCGTGGCGCTGGATGATCGCCGGGGCCGGATGCCGATGGAGGCGCTGCTGCGGCTGAAGCTGCGCGGCGAAACGGTGGTCGAAGAGGCTTCGTCATTTTACGAAAAGCTGACGGGCAAACTCAGCCTGGCGACGCTGCGGCCTGGGTGGCTGATCTTTGGCGAATCAGAAAGCCGGTGGCGCAGGCTGTCGCGCCTGCTGCGACGCGGGGCTGACATCATCATCAGCCTGGCCGGATTGACGCTCAGCGCGCCGCTGATGCTGCTGGTTGCCATGGCCATCAAACTCGATTCACGCGGCCCGGTCTTTTACACCCAGGAACGCCTCGGCCTGAACAGTCAGCGCTTCAGGATCATCAAGTTTCGTTCGATGACCACTGACGCCGAACGCCACGGCCCGGTGTGGGCGGAACACCGCGACGCGCGCATCACGCGCACCGGTCGCCTGATTCGCAAGCTGCGACTGGATGAACTGCCGCAGTTCATCAACGTGCTGCGCGGCGAAATGAGCCTCGTCGGCCCGCGACCTGAACGGCCTGAGTTTGTCGCTTGGCTGGAACGTGAAATTCCCTGGTACGCACAGCGACACCTGATCCGGCCCGGTCTGACGGGCTGGGCGCAGGTCAGATATTCCTACGGCGCATCGGTGGACGATGCCAGAGAGAAGCTGCGCTATGACCTTTATTACCTGCGCAACCAGTCGCTGCTGTTCGATCTGGTGATCCTGCTGGAAACCGCGCGCGTCGTGCTCTTCGGCAGACAGGCGCGCTGAGAGTGAAGAAACGATGAACACCAAACAAGTCCTGACAGGTTTATGGCTGGTGGCTGCGCTTTGCACGGTGGAGGCGTCCACGGCGAGACGTGCCCTGGCGCAAACGCCACCAGCCGCCACTACCGCCGAGGTCAGACCCGCGCTCAGCCCTGGCAGCGCGAGTCTTAATCAGCCGGATGAACCATTCAATCCGATCTATCGGCAGTTTTCTCAACGCTACCAGCTTGGCCCCGAAGACGAACTGGCGATTCACATCACCGGGCATCCTGATTATTCGGTCGAAAAGGCCAGAGTCTCGCCGGTCGGGCGCATTCATCATCCGCTGCTGGGCGAAATCGAAGTCGCCGGACTGACGCTGGCCCAGGCGACGAAAAAGCTGAGCGATGAACTGTGCGAATACATCATCAACCCGAAAGTCAGTCTTGAACTGCTGGCCACCAAAAGCGCCCGCATCGGCGTGCTGGGCGACATTCTGCGTCCGGGCATTGTCGAGATGCGCGGGCCGATGACCGTGCTGGACGCGATCACTGCCGCCGGCGGCTTTGCCGAAACGGGCAATAAATCAAACGTCACGCTGCTGCGCCGCAGCGGCAGCGGCTGGCGCGAAATCAGAATCAACGTCAAGCGCCTGCTCGAAGCAAAAGCCGGCGTTGAAGAGAACCTGCAACTTGAAGCCGGAGACACGCTGATCGTGCATGGCAACGTGAAAAAGACGCTGGCGATGATTACCTCGCTGGCCGGTTTCAGCGGCTTTCTCAGCTTCATGTCGCTGGGCGCGGGGAAATGACCATGAAACAACTGATGCTGAATCTGATGTGGCGCACCGGGGCTTTTGCTCCGTTCCGGCTGGCGCACCGCAACCGCGCTTTGATTCTGACTTATCACCGCTTCAGCGCTGACGGCGCCAGCCAGACCGTGTCTGAAAGTCAGTTCAGATGGCAACTGCAATACCTGACGAGCCGTTATCACGTCGTCCCGTTGTCACAGCTTGCCGCCGGGCACGCGCTGCCGCCGCGCGCGGTGGCGATCACGATTGACGATGGGTACCGCGACGCTTACGAGCTTGCCTTTCCGCTGCTGAAAGAATTCGGCCTGCCCGCGACGCTGTTTGTCGTCACTGATTTTCTCGATGGTCGCATCTGGCTGTGGCCGGACAAGGTGCGCTGGATGTTTGCTCACACGCCATGCAATGAAGTGGTCATTCATTCGATGTCGCCGACGCCGCGCTTCCAGCTCGCCGATGAAGCCTCGCGCCGTCACGCCGCGGCTGACATGAACGAACGATTCAAGGCCCTGTCGGAACCGCTGAAGGAGCTTGAAATCAGCCGCCTCGCGCGGCTGCTCAAAGTCAGACTGCCTGCGCGTCCGACTGCTGCATACGCGCCGGTGACGTGGGACGAAGCCTGCGAAATGGACCGGGCCGGAATTGAAATCGGTTCGCATACGGTGACGCATCCGATTCTGACCCGCGTCAGCAACGAGCAGTTGCGGCGCGAACTGCAGGCTTCGCGCGAGCGACTTGAAAAAAAGTTACAGCGCGAAGTGAAACAGTTCTGCTATCCGAATGGCGATTATGACGAGCGCGTGCGCGCGGCTGTCGCAAAGGCGGGTTATGAATGCGCCGTTACGACCACGCGCGGCTTCAACGATCAGCGCAGTGACCGGCTGGCGCTGCGCCGCGTTCACACGGCGGAAGATCAGCCGCATTTTGCGCAAAGCACCAGCGGGTTTGAGCAGGTGCGGCTGCAACTCGCGCCGCGCGGATAACCAATGGAACAGGCCGATCACAAAACAACCGGCATGCTGCGTCAGACGGCATTATTGACCTGCGCCAGCGCGGCCTCGTTCGGGTTGTCGTTTCTGCTGCCGCTGGTGCTGGCGCGCACGCTCAGCCAGACTGAGTTCGGGTTGTACAAGCAGGCGTTTCAGATCGTGGCGACGCTGGTCACGCTGCTGAACCTGCAAATGGCGGCGAGCGGCACTTATTTCATCGCGCGCGAACCTGAACGCCGCGCGCAGATCGCGCTCAACGTCATGCTCTGGTATCTGCTGGCGGGTGCGGTGACGGCGCTGGTGTTTCTGTGCTGGCCGCAATGCGTGACGCTGCTGGTGCAGGGGCGCGAACTGATTCCGCACGTGCCGCTGCTGGGGCTGGCCGTGCTGACCGGACTCTTTGCCATCAACCTCGATGTGCTGCTGCTGGCGGTCCGCGATTACCGCGCCGTTTCAGTCTCAGTCGTCGCGGCGCAACTGGCCAGGCTGCTGCTGATGCTGACGGCGGCGCTTTATTTTCGCACGCTGACGGCGCTGCTGCTGGCGGTGATTATTCATGGATTACTGCACAGCGCGGTCATGCTGCATTACCTGCGGCGACATTTCGGCGCGCTGCTCGCCCCGTTTGACCGGCGGTTGTTCAGGGCGCAACTGGCCAATGCCCTGCCCTTCGGACTGGGCGGCATTGCCGGCTCGCTGATCGGTGATCTGCCGCATTATTTCGTGGCTTATTACTTCGATGCGGCGGCGTTTGCGATTTATGCCGTCGGCTGTTTTCAGATGCCGCTCGGTCGCCTGCTGGTCAGTTCATTCAGCAGCGTGATCGAACCCGAAGCGGCGCGGCTGGTGCAGGCCGGTGACAAAGCGCAACTGATTCAGGTGTGGTTCAGAACGACGCGGCATCTGTCGCTGCTGCTCGCGCCGCTGTGCGCGCTGCTGTTTGTCGTGCGGCACGAATTCATCAGCCTCCTGTTCACGCGCAACTATGCGGCGGCGGTTCCGCTGTTCGCCATCAGCCTGCTCGGAGTGCTGCTCTTCGTCAGTCGTCACCTGAACATCCTGCGCGCCTTCAATGAACACCGGTATTACCGGCTGAAGCTCTATCTGGTGCTGCTGCCGGTCAACTGGCTGGCGCTGCAAACGGGCCGTCATTTCGGCGGTTTGCGCGGAGTCGTGGCGGCAGTGGTCGCCGCGCAGGCGCTTGATGTGCTGTGTTCGATTGTGCCGGTGGCCAAAGCCCTGCAGGTCAGAGCGCGTGACCTGCGTCAGCTTGCGCCGATGCTGCGGGTGCTGGTCGTGACGCTCGCGGCGGCGCTGATGGCGGCGGCCTCGCGGCACGTGGTGCAGGCGCAGCCTGAGTTGTGGCGACTGCTGACGGCGGGCGGCGTGTTCGGCCTGATTTATCTGCCGGGCATTCTGTGCAGCGGGGCGCTGACTGAAGCTGAGCGCAATGAAATCAGCCTGATTGTGCGGCGGGCATGGCGCGTGACGCGATGGCGCCGCCTGGCCGCTGAAGGAGCTTGATCTGTCATGAGTTCGTCATCAACCGCCATCTTTGTGCAGGCGCTGCTGCCGCCAAAACAGTCAGCGCGGGCTGAAGCGAAGCAGCGACCGGCTGGCGCGTGGCGCAATCGCCTGCTGACGCAACCCGCGCGGCACACGGCGGCTTATGCCTTGCTTTATGCGTTCATCCTGCTGCTCTACGTGCGACCGCAGGAATTGTTTCCGGGGCTGTTTGAGCTGCTGCCGCTGGTCAAGCTGACGGGCGTGCTGATGCTGGCGGTTTATCTCTGGTCGAAATTCAGCAACAGCGAAAAGCTGACGATCTGGCCGCTTGAAATCAGGATGGCGCTGGCGATTTACCTGCTCGGCTGGCTGTTTGTGCCGTCGGCGGGTTCGCCTGCGTCAAGCATTGATGAGCTGACCGATCCGTTTTTCAAGGTCATCACGACGTTTCTGCTGCTGGCCAATCTGACCGACACGCGCGAGCGGCTGCTGAGTCTGTGGAAGCTGGTGTTGTGGTGCGGGCTGTTCATCGCGGTCAATGCCATCAAAAGTTATTTGTCCGGCGAATTCAAAATGCGCGGCGTGCGCATTGCCGGCGCGGTGGGCGGCATCTTCGGCAACCCGAACGATCTGGCGACGGCGCTGGACCTGCTGATTCCGCTGGCGATTGTGCTGGGGCTGCTGACGCAGGGCGGCTGGCGGCGTATTTATTACGGCCTCGCGTTTGTGCTGGGCGTGGCCACGCTGGTGACGTTTTCGCGCGGCGGCTTTCTGGGTCTGCTGGCGATTGGCGGCGTGATGTTGTGGAAGCTCGGTCGCGGGCGGCGCGTGCGCGCCATGCTGGCCGGTAGTCTGGTGCTGATTATTTTTCTGACCGTGATGCCGGGCGGTTATGGCAGCCG
>CAYWDW010000186.1:0-8530 GCA_964457105.1 uncultured Heliobacteriaceae bacterium | reverse complement strand
TCGCCATTCCACAGGTTGAAGGAAAGACCCAGGGCCTCAAGGCCAGTCAGATGCGACGGCTGGAAAAGATGTATCAGCGCCGCATTCCGCCACACAACATCGTGACGCCTGAATTCGCGCGTCAACTGACTGAACTTTCATTTGAAATCGGACGACAGATCGGCGTCCTCGTGGATCGCAAGGGCCACATCGTTCACGTCACCGTCGGCGATGCGCACGGCATCGTGCTGCCCGCGCAGGAACGTTCGCGCCTCGGCAGCGACCGCTTCAACGGGTTGCACTGCCTGCACACGCACCTGCGCGGCGAAAAGCTGACGAGCGATGACCTGACCGACCTCGCGCTGCTGCGGCTTGATCTGATGGCCGCGATCAGCGTTGACGCAAAGACAGGGCTGCCCGGACTTGTTTACGCCGCGCACCTGCTGCCCGCTTCGCCCGATGAACTGAACGGCCATCAGCCGGTTGAATCAGCCGTCCGCCCCGGCGCGGACGACGCCGCCGACAGCGCAAAGAAAAGTGACGCCAGGGATTTTCAGGAACGCACCTACAGCTTTCTGGCGCCTGAACTGCCGGGTCAGCTTGACGCCAATTTCACCGAACTGATGACGTCGCTTGAAGGCGAAATGGCGCGCAATCGCGGCGTGCGGCGCATTTCAGATCAGCGCGACCGCGCCCTGCTCGTCAGCGTCACGACTGAAAGCCTGACCGAAGCCCGCGAATCAATGGATGAATTGCGCGAACTGGCCGTCTCAGGCGGCCTGGTCGTGCTTGATGAAGTCATTCAGCGGCGTCCGAAACTCGACCCGACCACGCTCGTCGGCAAGGGCAAGCTCGATGAAATCATCATTCGCAGCCTGCAACTCGGCGCCGATATGATCGTCTTTGACCGCGAACTGGCGCCGTCGCAGGTGCGTTCGATCAACGCCGCCACCGATCTGAAAATTCTCGACCGCTCGCAACTGATTCTGGATATTTTTGCGCAGCGGGCGCAGACGAGCGAAGGCCGCATTCAGGTCGAACTGGCGCAGCTCAAATACCTGCTGCCGCGCCTGACCGGCTCAGGCACGGCGATGTCGCGGCTGATGGGCGGCATCGGCGGACGCGGCCCCGGTGAAACGAAACTGGAAGTTGACCGTCGCCGCGTGCGCGACCGCATCACGCACCTCGAAGGGCAGCTTGACCGGATTCGCCACAGCCGGCAGCAGCGCCGTCATCAGCGCGAACGCCGCGCCCTGCCGGTCGTTTCGATTGTCGGATACACCAACGCCGGCAAAAGCACGCTGCTCAATGCGCTGACGCAGAGTCGCGTCACGGCGGAACAAAGAATGTTCGCCACGCTCGACCCGACGAGCCGCCGCCTGCGCCTGCCTTTCGATCAGGAAGTCATCATCAACGACACGGTCGGTTTCATCCGCGATCTGCCGAAGGATCTGCTCACGGCCTTCAAGGCGACGCTCGAAGAAGTCGAACAGTCCGACCTGCTGATTCACCTGGTTGATGCTTCGAGTTCGCAGATGGAAAATCAGATGACTTCGGTCAGAAAGATTCTCGATGAGCTTGAACTGAGCGCCATCCCGCGCCTGCTGGTCTTCAATAAAGCCGATCTGGTCGAGGATCAGGACGCCCTCGCCAATCAGTGCCGCCTGCATCAGGCGCTGCCGATTTCGGCCCTCGACCGCAGCACGCTGACCGCCTTGACGAGCGAAATCAGCCGGATGCTCGCGCAGACAAAGCAGGACGATCAGAGCGCGGCGTGAAAACGAGATGACGGAACAAACGGAAATCACGGAACAAACGGAAAGCACAGAACAGCACGTAACTGGTCAGGATTTCCGACTTTGTCTTTCCGTTTGTTCCGTTCTTTCCGTTTGTTCCGTCATCTCTCTGACGTTTTATCAATCAGACAAACGGAGACAAATCACCTGTGGAACCAGTCTCGCATTTCTTTTACTCGCACCGGCTGAAGCTGCAATTCTGGGACTTTGGCAATGATGGCAAGCCGTCGCTGATTCTGGTACACGGCGGGCTGGATCACGCGCGAAGCTGGGACTGGGTGGCGCGTGAACTGCGGCAGGACTTTCACGTGTACGCGCTCGACCTGCGCGGGCACGGCAACAGCGCGTGGGCGCCGGGCGCGCTCTATTCACCGGCGGAACACGTGCTTGATTTGTCGGCGCTGGCCGACATCATCAACGACTTTCCGGTTTACCTCATCGGCCATTCGCTCGGTGCCGTGGTGACGCTGCTTTATGGCGGCATCTATCCCGACAAAATCAAAAAGCTCGTCGCGATTGAAGGCACGAGTCCGCCGCCTTCGCTGCTCAAACCAGCGACGCCTTCAGAACGGCTGCGCAGATGGGTCGAAGCCGAACGCAACGCCGAACGCCGCGAACCACGCAGTTATCCTGATCTGCCCGCCGCCGTCGCGCGGATGAAAGAAGCCAATCCGTTTTTGTCGGATGAAGTGGCTGAGCATCTGACGCTGCACGGCACGAACTGGAATGCTGACGGCTCGCTGGTCTGGAAGTTCGACAACTATGCGCGCATCTTTCCGCCTTACGCGCCGCACCTCGAAGACATGCGCGAAATCCTCGGACAGATTACCTGCCCGGTGCTGATGTTCTGGGGCGAGGAAAGCTGGGCGATGGATCCCGATCAGGATGGCCGCTCCGACGCGGTCAGAAATCGCCGCGTCGTCAAAGTTCCAAAGGCCGGTCACTGGCTGCATCACGATCAGCTTGCAATCTTCCTTGCCGAAACCCGCCAATTTCTGCGCGAATAAACAACGACGCGGTGAAAAGCTCTGTGAGCCTTTCACCGCGTCAGCAGCGCCTTCAGCGATTCACACCTTATTTCGGATAGACGCTGAACACACGTCCGGTTGAGACCGTCGAACCGTCCGGGTTCTTAATCGTAATAACCCGGCGAGTCGTATTGCTCGAACCGACCGTGGCGTTGAGGGCGATGGTCACGCGCACGACGATTCTGACACTGGTCACCGACTGGACTGAAGGGGTGATGCCATCGCCGCTGAAGGTCACGGTCGCTCCCGGCTGGAAGCCGTTGCCGTCAAGCGTGACATCAAACGTGTGCCCCTGGCGACCGCCCGCCGGATCATACTTGCAGATATAAAGTCCGACACCACCGCCACAAATCGGAGTGCCGCCACCGCCGCCATCGCTGTTGACGGTGATCGTCTGTGTGAACTCGCTGCTGCGGTTCTGAGAGTCGGTCACTTTCAGCTTGACGGGATGACTGCCCACAGCCAGCGTCGGGCTGATGCTGGCCGTGGAGCCGAGATTTGTTGCGCCGTCAGTCCATTCATAAGTCAGCGGGCCGGTGCCCTGCGTGCAGGCGCTCGTCAGCGCCACCTGCGCGCCGCTCGCACTCGTCGCCGTCACCGTTCTGGTTGCGCCGCCATCAATACAGGCGGTCGGGCCGCCGGTGCTGACGGTAATCTGCCGGGTTGCGGTGCTGGTCGCCTGCCCGTTGCCGACCGTCAGTTCGATGGTGTGTGAACCGACTGACAGATTCGTGTTCAGCGTGGCCGACTGACTGGCGAGGTTGCCGTCCACCTTCCAGCTAAAGGTGGTCGGATTGCCAGTTGAGGAATTGCCGTCAAAGCTGACTGCGACCGGATTGCCGTTTGATGAACTGGCGCTGGTCGGCCCGTTAATCACGGCCTGCAGCGACGAACCGCCGCCGACAATGATGCGCTGCGTGAAGCTGTTGGTCAGCGCCCCGTCGCTGACGGTCAGCGTTATGTCGTGCGTGCCGGGCGCGAGCGTCGGCGCAATGGTTGACGTGTTGCCGAGCGAAGTTGCGCCTTCCTTCCAACTGTAAGTCAGCGGATCGTTGTCAGGATCGGTCGAGCAGCGGCCATCCACGACAATCGTGATCGGGCCGGCACTGATCGTCACCTGCGCGCCGCCGACAATGCAGGCCACCGGGTCGCTGTTGCCCTTGATGGTGAGCGTGAACTGCGGCGTCAGCGTGCTGGCCTGGCGGCTGTCGGTCGCCTTGATCTGAAGGTTGTACACGCCGTCATTGCCGCCGTTCGGATTGACGCGCAGCGTGGCCGTGCGGGCCGACGGGTTGGCGTTGATGATTGAAAGGAACGACAGGCTGGCATTCGACACGACCGAGAAAGTCACCGGGTCGCCGTCGGCATCAGCCGCCGACAAGGGAATGTCGAGCGTCCGGTCACGGCGCACCGTCTGATCCTGAATCGTGGTCGGCACGGGCGGCGCATTGTTGATCGTCAGCAGCCGCACGCGGTTGTTGCCGATGTCGGCCACATAAACCTCGCCGCGCGTCACTCCGGTGCGCCGGTCAACGGCCAGGAAGGTCGGCGTGTCGAGTTGCGCATCCTTTGCCAGCCCGCCGTCACCGTTGTTGCCGGCGGTGCCGACGCCTGCGACCGTCGAAATCAGCTTGTCACTGAAAGCGACGCGGCGAATGCGATCATTGCCCGTGTCGGTAATCAGCACATTGCTGTCAGGATCAATCGCCACGCTCGTCGGCGTGTCAAGCTGGGCGGCGGCGGCCAAAGCTCCGTCACCACCAAAGCCAACCGCGCCGGTGCCTGCAAAGGTGTTGATCTGACCGTTGACGATGCTGCGGATGCGATGATTGCGCTGGTCGGCAATGTAGATCGTTGAGCCGTCCGAAGTCACGGCTACGCCGGTCGGCGAATCAAGCAGCGCATCAGTCGCCGCGCCGCCGTCGCCGCTGAATCCGGCAATAAAAGTCCCGGCAATCGTCGTCATCAGGCCGGTCGCGGCGTCAACCCGGCGAATGCGGTGATTATTGGTGTCGGCAATGTAAAGATTGCCTGCGCCATCAACCGCGACGCTGGTCGGGCTGTTCAGCTTCGCCTGCGTCGCCAGCCCGTTGTCGCCTGAGAATCCGGCGCTGAACGAACCCGCGACGGTGCTGATCAGGCCGGTCGCCGCGGCGACCCGGCGAATCACATGGTTGCCGGTGTCGGCAATGTAAAGATTGCCCTGCGCGTCGAGCGCCAGGCCGTTCGGCTCATCAAATTTTGCCAGCGCCGCCGGTCCGCCGTCACCCGTCGCGCCGCGGTCACCGGTTCCGGCGTAATTTGAAATCACCTTGTCGCTGACGTTCACCTTGCGCACGATCCGCGCCAGCGAATCAGCGATGAACACATTGCCGGCGGAATCAACCGCGATGCCAGCCGGACGCTTGAACGAAGCGTTGGCTGCCGGGCCGCCGCTGCCAGCCGTGCCGAAATTGCCGCTGCCGGCCAAGGCGCTCATCTTGTAATTGACCGGGTTGCCGCTGCCGCCGGTGCCGACCACAACCTTGAAGGTGACGGTCGCCATATTGCCTGAACCGTCGGTCGCCTTGAACGTGACCACCGTTTCACCAGCCGGGAACGAAGCGCCGGGCAGCTTGTCAGCCGGAGTCACTGTCAGCGCGCACGGATTGCCGTTGATGGTGCAGTTGCCTGAGACGGTGTCTGAAACGGTCGGCAGCGTGTAATTGATATTTGCGCTCGACTGTCCCTGCGGCAGCGGCACGCTGATGTCCGCCGGCACGGCAGTAAACACCGGCGGCGTCGTGTCAACCACAGTCACCGTTCTGGCCGCAGTCGTGAAGGTCCCTCCCTTGCCATCGCTCACGGTCAGTTTCAAGGCATGCGAACCAAGGCCGAGGTTGACGGTCGGCGTGAGCGTCGTGGCGCTGGCAATAACCGCCGCCCCGTCGTTCCACTGAATCGTCAGCGGATCGCTGTCCGGGTCGCTGGCCGTGCCAGCCAGCGCGAGGCTGACCCCGGCAGGACCGGTCGCCTCGATGGTGGTGTCGCTCGCCGGAGTCGTAATGCTCGCCGTCGGTGCCTGATTGACATTCAACACCTTGATGGCCACGGTCTGCTCGGCCAGTTTGGCCGGGCTGCCGTTGTCGGTCACTCTGAATTTGACATTGAAGGTTTTCTCGCCGCCGGTCTGATTGGGCGCGACATCGAAGCCGGGCGTCCAGCTAAAGCTCGAAGTCGCGCCGGTGGCCGGACTCACCGCCGCGCCGGTCATCGCCTGATTGCCGGTTTCGCTGAAGGTGTAAGTCAGCGTCTGCCCGGCGTCAGGGTCAGCGCCCTGCAGGGTAATGGTCACAGCCTGACCTTCATTGACCGTTACCGGGTTCGGGCAGGCGTTGCCGCTGCAGTTCACGGTCAGCGTCGGATTGCTGTTGGGCGGCGCGGTCAGGCGGCGAATGCGGTTGTTGTTGGTGTCAGTGATGTAGAGACCGTCCGCGCTGTAAGCCATCCGGTACGGCAGACCGAGCGCGGCATTGATCGCCTGGCCGCCGTCACCGCTGAAGCCGATGGTGCCGGGCGAATTGGCGACCGTGTCAATGAGGACGGTCGTGTCGAGCGGTTCGAGTTTGCCGCTGGCATTCGGCGTCACTTTGCGCAGGCGGTTGTTGCCGCGATCAGCAATATACAGGCTGCCGGTCGGGTCAATGGCCACGTCGGTTGGCGAATCGAGCCGGGCAAATCGCGCGGCGCTGCCGTCACCCGAATAATCGGCCTTGACGAGGCCCCGGGCCACCAGCGTGTTGATCATAAAGCTGCCGTTGCTGAACGTAATCACGCGCACCTTGTGATTGAGCGTGTCGGCGACATAGATGTTGTCATCAGCATCCACGTCAATCCCTGAAGGCGACCTGAACAATGTTGTTTTTGCATCCTGCGGGCCGTCATTGTTGGTGAACCCGGAGGTGGCATTTTCAGACCCGGCGATGATGATGGCGCTGCCGGTCGGCCCCATGCGGACGATGTTGTTGGCGCCGGTGTTGGCAATCAGCAGGTTGTCTGCCGCGTCCACGGCAATCCCCTGCGGGCCGATGAATGCAGCTCCCGCCGGATTGCCCGACACACCGGTAAAGGTCGGGGTGATGGTCGTGATGATGCCGCCCTGATCCACCCGGCGAATCAGGTTGTTGCCGGTGTCGGCAATATAAATATTGCCGACACTGTCCACCGCCACATCGGCAGGGTTATTGAGCGTCGCCTGCACCGCCTGACCGCCGTCGCCGGTGGCACCGACCTGTCCGGCCTGCCCGGCAATGGTCGTAATGACGCCGTCGCTTTTGGTGACTTTGCGAATCACCTGATTGTTTGTATCCGCGATATAAAAATTGCCCTGGGCATCAACCGCAATGCCGCGCGGGCCGTTCAGGCGGGCCAGCACGGCGGATGCGCCGTCACCGGCAAAGCCGCTCGACCCGTCGCTGACCAGCGTCGTGATCTGATTGGTCCCGATGTTGATTGAGCGCAGGCGGCGATTGCCGCTGTCCATCAGATAAACCGGCGCGCCACCGGTCGCCGGAATCGCCAGCCCGGTCGGGACGTTGAGCGCCCGCGCGCCGACACCGCTCGCCGTGCCGTCGCCGTCAAAGCCCTGCGTGCCGCTGCCCGCAATGGTGTCGAGTTGTCCGGTCGTTGAGTTGACCCGGCGCACCAGATGCTTGCCGGTGTCGCTGATGTAAACCTGGCTGCCGCCGTTGAATTCAAACAGGCTGACGACTGACGGGTTGTTCAGATCAATGCTCGTGGCGGCCCCGCTCAGCGTGTTGTTGATCGTGTTGCCCGTGCCGGCAAAGGTGTTGATCGTGTCACCCGAAGTCAGCCCCTGAATGACGCGAATCCGGTGATTACCCGAATCAGCGATGTACACCCGGCTGTTGATGCTGTCCACGGCCACGTCGCGCGGCGAGGTCAACTGTGAATTGCTCGCCGCCGTGCCATCACCGGCAAAGCCCGCTTCGTCGAACTGATCACCGGCCAGCGTGCTGACCGTGCTGTTGCTGACCGTGATTTTGCGCACGCGGTTGTTGCCGGTGTCGGCCACATAAAGATTGCCCGCCGCATCCGCCGCCACGCCCTGCGGCTGCGTGAAGGTCGCGCTGCCAATCGCGCCGTCCTGCCCGCCTGCCGTGCTGCCGGCCACCGTCGTAATCAGGCCGCTGCCCAGGTTCACCTTGCGAATGCGGTTGTTGCCGGTATCGGCAATAAAAATATTCGACGCTGCCGCATCAAGCGTGACATCTGCGGGGCTGCTGAGTAAGGCGGTTTTGGCATCCACGCCTTCGCCCTGAAAGCCTGACTGACCGAGCGTGCCGGCCACAATCTCCACCGTCGAAGTGGACAGCGTAATGCGGCGGATGACGTGATTGCCGGTGTCAGCCACATAAATCGTGTTGCCGTCGGCGGTCGTTGCCATCCGACCCGCGCTCTGAAAATCAGCCACCAGGCCGGCGGTCGAACTGCTGCCTGCGACCGTGCTGATCGTCAGATTTTCAGCGGCTGACACGGCCTGCCACGCCTGATAAGCGAACAGCACGCAGCCGCCGATGACGGTCAGCAACAGTCCGGATTTGAGCCGGGAACAGCGACGAGCCAGGCCGGTCAGGGGGTGACGGCCCGGTGAGGACGGACGGCGAGGGTTATTCATAAAATTACTTCTCCTGAAATCAGATACGACGGACGGCCTGGGGGAGGCCG
>CAYWDW010000185.1:0-8551 GCA_964457105.1 uncultured Heliobacteriaceae bacterium | reverse complement strand
GCAGCCTCACCCGTCCCGAATTCGACGCAAGCAAAGCGCGCTTTGAAACAGCGCACCGGCGGGCCTGGCCGGACCGAACACGACGCCGCTTGTGCTGAGCCAGGTGCTGGGCAATCCTGACGGCACACCGGTGCAGATTGATCTCGGAGCCAGCGGCGTGGTGGTCGTGCTCTTTGCCACAGGGCTGCGCTATGCGCCGAACACCGATGGCAGCGCGGGCAACGGCGTGGCCGAATCGGTCAGCGCCACGATTGACGGCACAGCCGTTTCGCCGGGGCCGTCATTTGCCGGAGTCCAGGGGGCGCTGGTTGGCGTTGATCAGATCAACTTTGTCATCCCGACTTCATTTGCCGGCAAAGGCAACGTTGATCTGATCGTCACAGTGGCAGGCAAACCCGGGAATCCGCTGAAGCTCGACATCAAATAATGCCGGACTGCCTGTGCAGTTGCAGCCGCGTGTGAAGTGTGGCGAGTCCTCGCCGCTGTGCGTTCGGAGGGTGAATCTTCGTCGAAGGTCGCACCTCTGAACGCACAAGCGGTGACGAGTCGCCGCACGCCACACGCGGCTGCGCTTTTGCCTGTGAAAAGCAAAACGCGGAGATCAGTTTGTATTGATGATTTCATCCAGACACCGCCCCATCCCCGATCAATGTTTCAGACAAGGGTGATTTTATGTTGAGACTGCTGATGCTGTTTTCAGGCGGCGGCGCAATGCTGATGCTGCTGTCGCTGCCTGCGCTGCTGCGGTTGCTGCGACCTGGTTCAGTGTTCGGTGTCTGCACGGGCGCGGCGCTCAAAAGTCCGGCCATCTGGTATGAAATCAATCGTGGCGCAGGCTGGCGGTTGTTCAAGGCCGGAGCCGTGACCATTATTTTTGCGGCGGGCCTGTACTGTCTTCCCGGCCTCAGCGCGGGCGCTTATTACGCAAGCTGTGCAGTCGTGATGATGGGCCTGCTGCTTTCAGGTCTGGTCAAGACCGCCCGCCACCTGCGTTTTTACGATCAGCCGTAAAGCTTCAATCAATCAGCACGTGACAATCCGGGATCACGAGGAAAGCGCAGGCAGCAAACAAAGCGATAAGAAATATTCAGGCCCCGTTGCCCCGTTGCCCCGTTGTCTCCCCATCTCCCCATCTTCCATCTTCCATCTTCCATCTCCCATCTCCCATCTCCTCATCTCCCCCATCTTCTTGTCCCCCCTTTTTTCCGTCTTCATCCGCCAGCCTTGACCGCCTTGCCGCCTTCATCGAAGATACACAGCCGTTGGGACCTCTGACTCTGGTTTAATTCGACATCATCCACAGTTGCCACCTGAACTGTGATTCAAGACTAAAGGAGAAGAACTGATGAAGCGCCTGTTTGTCGCTGTGTTGCTGCTTTTACTGGCCGCGCCGCTTCTGGCGCAGGACCGCGCGCCGGAAAATCGTCAGGGCAGTTCGATTGAATCGAGGACTGCGAAGCTGAAAAAAATTGATGGTTACATGCCGCTGTACTGGGACGAAGCGAGCGGAAAGATGTGGCTGGAAATTTCGCGCTTCAACACGGAACTGCTCTATCAGGTGTCGCTCTCGGCTGGCGTGGGTTCCAATCCCATCGGGCTTGATCGCGGACAGCTTGGCGGCACTTACGTGGTGACGTTTGAGCGGGTCGGGCCAAAGGTGCTGATGATGCAGCCGAATTATCGCTATCGCGCGCTCAGCAATGACGAAGCCGAACGCCGCGCCGTCGCTGATTCGTATGCGCGCTCGGTGCTCTGGGGTTTCAAGGTTGAAGCGGCTGAAGGCGACCGCGTGCTGGTTGATGCGACCGCGTTCTTTTTGCGCGATGCGCACGGCGTGGCCGAACGGTTGCGCGGCAGTCGCCAGGGCAGTTTCAGATTCGATGAATCGCGCAGCACGTTTTACCTGCCGCGCACCAAAGGCTTTCCGCAAAATACCGAAATCGAAACGATCATCACGCTCGCCGGCGATGAACCGGGCGGATTGCTGCGCGGGGTGACGCCGACCGCCAGCGCCGTCACCGTGCGGCAGCATCATTCGTTCGTTGAATTGCCGGACCACAATTACCAGCCGCGTGAATATGATCCGCGCGCGAGCGCCATGCCGCTGATGTTTTACGATTACGCTTCGCCGTTCAATGAGCCGATTGAAAAACGCTGGATCCGCCGTCATCGCCTGCAAAAGAAAGACCCGAACGCGGCGGTGTCAGAGCCGGTGAAACCGATTGTCTATTACGTTGACAACGGCGTGCCGGAACCGATTCGCAGCGCGCTGGTCGAAGGCGCGGCGTGGTGGAATCAGGCTTATGAAGCCGCCGGGTTCAAAAATGCTTTTCAGGTCAGAGTGCTGCCGCCGGACGCGGACCCGATGGATATTCGCTACAACATGATCAACTGGGTGCATCGTTCGACGCGCGGCTGGTCTTACGGTTCGGCGGTGACTGATCCGCGCACGGGCGAAATCATCAAGGGCAATGTGTCGCTCGATTCGCTGCGCATCCGGCAGGACGTGCTGCTCGGCACCGGCGTGGTTCCGGCTGACACGGCGATGGGCGAGACCCGCCATCGTCAGGAAGAAAGCTGCGAAGCGGCTTATTCGCCCGATGGCGATTACCTGGTCGCGGCGTCAGCGGGCGACCCGGCGACCGATGCCGCCGCGATGGCGCTGGCCCGCATTCGTCAGCTTTCAGCGCACGAGGTCGGTCACACGCTCGGTTTCGCGCACAACTTCGCGGCCAGTTCTTATGGTCGCGGGTCGGTGATGGATTACCCCGCGCCCTGGGTTGAAATCAAAAACGGCAAACTTGATTTGTCGAATGCTTATGCCGTCGGCATCGGCGAATTCGATAAGTTCGCCGTGAAGTTTGCCTATGCGCAGTTCCCGGCGGGCGCGAATGAAAAGGCCGAACTTGAAAAGATCCTTCAGCAGGGCATTGCCGACGGCATGCTGTTTATTGACGATGGCGACGCGCGCGGCGTCAGCACGGCGCACCCGCTGGCCAGCGTGTGGGACAACGGTTCAGACGCGATTGCCACGCTGCGCCACGAAATGGAAGTGCGGCGCATCGGCCTCAATAACTTCGGCCTCAACAGCATCGCGGCAGGCCAGCCGCTGTCGGCGCTCGAAGCAAAGTTGCTGCCGCTTTACCTGCATCATCGTTATCAGTTGATTGCCGCCGCCAAATCGCTCGGCGGGCTTTATTTCACTTATGCCGTGAAAACCGCGAGCGGCCCCAGCCCGGCGAAGTTTCGTGAAATCGTGTCGGCTGAACGGCAGCGCGCCGCGCTCAGGGCATTGCTCGACACGCTCAAGGTCGAAGAACTCGCCATCCCGCAAAACATCCGCAATCTGATTCCGCCGGTGGCGACGGGCTTTGAAGGCGGCACGGGTGAATATTTCAGTCGCCGCACCGATCCGGCCTTTGATCCGCTTGCGGCGGCCACGATTGCCGCAGACCTGACGCTGACTGCCGTGCTTGATCCAAACCGCGATGCCCGCCTGATTGATTTTCACGCGCAGAATCCGGCGAATCCCGATCTGAAGGAAGTGATTGATGCCGTGATTACGGCGACCTGGAAAGCGCCCGTGCCGTCGAACGCTTATCACAAAGCCATTCAGCAGTCGGTGCAGCATCTGACGGTCAAAAAGCTGACTGACCTGGCCGGTGATGACAACGCTGCGCCGCTCGTGCGCGCCGAAGCCGCTGCCGCGTTGCGTTCGCTGAATGCAATGCTCAAGGCAACTGCCGGCAGCGATGCCCATCGCCGTTCGGTGCAGGAAGAGATTGAGCGATTCCTCAATCGTCCCGATGCCGTCAGGCAACCGGCGCGCCCGCTGCCAGTGCCGCCGGGCGACCCGATTGGCGGGCGCAACTGAGGCGCGCGGACAGGGCCTTTGCAAAGTCAGCGAGAAGGTGCGCTCGCGCGGGGAAAAACTGATTCCTGATTCCTGATTCCTGATTCCTGAAACGAGAAAAGGCTGGCGGTTTTTCCAGCTCAGGAATCAGGCATCAGGCATCAGGCATCAGTTCGCTCGTGTCAGTGCACCCGTTGGCGACTTTGCCACAGCCCTGGGCGCGCGGACTGCTCCAATCCTGCAGGTTTTGATTCAGGCAGCGGCGAGTTATTCAGTAGGTCCGGCGGATCAGTTTCCGCCCGGTTCTGGCCAGTCGGTAAAGAAATCGCGGGGCGCGTCTGAACAGGCTTTCGCGGTGCAGCAAGCCGACCCGCTGCGCCTTGCGGTCACGCGCGGCGACATCAAAAGCCACCCGGAAGAAACGCACTGACCTGTCGTCGCTGTCAAAGATGACAAAGGATGCGCGCAAATCCTGATCGCGTGACTGTCCGACACTGCCTGGATTGATCAGGTAATGCGCCTGCGCATCCAGGCGCTGATGCTCAGGCGGCAGCCGCGTCAGTTCGCCGTCCTGCCACCGGTAAATGACCGGATGATGAGTGTGGCCGAAAAAACACAGCTTCAGGTGCGGCCAGTCAGTCCGCAGCCGGTCGAAGGTGGGCGCGGCCTGCGCGGCGGTAAACAGGTAATTGTCGTCATTCGGCTCCGGGTGCAGCGACGCATGCACGAGCAGAAACTGCTCGTCAATCACCTCGGTGAGCGGCAGCCGCGCCAGCCATTCCAGATCTTCCTGACTCATCCGGCGGCGCGTCCAGTGAATGGCTCTGAGGCCCCATTCGTTACATCTGAATGGCCGCTGTCCGGTGGTCATGCGGTCATGATTTCCGGCAATGCAGATTGCCTGGCGTGCCCGCAGCAGTTGCAGGCATTCATTCGGATCGGTGTAATAACCGACCAGATCGCCGGTGCAGACAATCCGGTCAACGGCTTCGGCGTCGGCGCGCTCAAGCACGGCGCGCAGCGCTTCCGCACAGGCATGCAGGTCGGAGATGACGGCGTATCTCATTTTCGCAAGCCTCCTGCCGATCTGAATTTTGCGACATCCAGCCCGTAGCGCAGCCCGGTTCGGCGGATCGTGCGCTTGAGCTGATTGAGCGCCGTAATCAGCAATGGTTTGGGATCGTGCCAGGCGAAAACGTCGTAAACTTTCCGGCGGCTGAGCGACCAGAGCCACTGCGCCCAGCTCAGATCACCGTCGGCCTGGTAATTGCGCCGAAACGCCCGATAATCATTGCCGAAAGACAACCACCGGATATTCGTCCGGTAATCACGCGTCGGCCTGACCGTCTGCCCCGTCAGATCAGCCCAGGCAATCAGCGGCAGGTTGACGCCCGACACCGCGCCGAGATAGTTCCAGAGCGTGAAGCGGGCATTGAATTCCAGCACGTAAAACCGGTTCGTTGCGATGTCTTGCTTGAAGTCAATCTTGACCGGGCCGACAAAGTTCATTTTTCGCAGAATCTCCAGTCCGAGCCGGATCACTTCAGGTTCTCGGACCAGTTCGAGGTAAGTGCTCAGCCCGGAATCCCTGGGCCAGGTGCGAATCTTGCGGCCCGCGAAATAAGCGAGCGGTTCCGCCGCACTGTTGCAGTACGCGTGAAAGCTGTAGATGCAATTGTCGCCGCCGGGAATATACTGCTGAATCACAAAATCATCGGTCAGCGCGCTGATGCCGGCATAGAGGCGATGAAATTCATCAGCCGTATTGGCGCGCAGCACCTTTTTCGGTTCGCCGCCTTCGGCCTGAATCAGCGCCGAATCGTCCCAGCCGTGATGGCGCGAGTCCGGTTTGAGAATCAGCGGAGGCGACAGGCGCTGCAATATTTCGGCGGCAGACGACACCTCGCGTGACTCAATGGTGTCCGGCACCGGCAATGAAAACCGCGCGGCCAGCCGGGCAAAGCGGGTCTTGTCAACCAGGTCTTCGACCATCTCTTCAGGCGGCATCAGGAACCGGTAAAAAGGCGCAAGCTGAGCGCGGTTGCGCGAAATCATCAGCAGCGCGGCATCGCCCTCGTAATACAGCACCGGGCGGTCAGGCAATTCGCGTCCGAGCGCCATCAGCTCAGCCACCGCCCGGTCCGGTTCGGCCCACGGACTGGCAATCAGTCGGTGGCGACGACATTCGCGTGAATAAAGCAGAATGCTGTCAGGATCGGTGATAGCCGACAGCGTATTGATGCCGGTGTCGGTGAAACACCGCACCAGGTTGAGATCACCCATCAGCACGGCCTGGATGCTTTCATCAGGCGCCGGGTTGTGACCAATTCTGTCCATCGCAATCCTGATCCCCTGCCTGACTGGTCAGAAAGAACTGACCATCTGTCGAATCATGCGGGCGGCGGCGCGCAGCTTCTGTCTGGCTGGCGAGGCGAGTGAAAAAGTGGCTTCTTCAAGCGCCACGATCTGCCCGCCAAATCCGCTTTTGAAAGATTGAATGCCGGTTTCGTCCTCACCCGCGCCGCCCAGGTTCAGCCACCGCGTGCCTTCGCGCTTCAGCAGGCCGGCCAGTTCCGTGAGCAGCCAGGCTGAGGCTCCGTGGCGCAGGCCGTCGGGCGCGACGCCTGACGAATAAGTGCAGGCGCTGAAAGCAGAGCGCACGACCACGTAAGAAGTCATCACACTTTGTCCGGCAATCGCCTGAAAGATCTCTGCGGCGCCTGATTTCAGCAGCGCCTGGGAAAAGCCGCGAGCTTCAGACTCTTCGGCCTCGTCCACAGGGATGGTTTCGCCGCGCGCCTGGCGCCGATTCATCGAAGCCTGAATCAGTCTGAAGTGATCCTCAAGCGCCGTCTGCTCCCGCGTGCGGTGCAGCGCGAATCCGGCCTTGCGCGCCCGTCTCAGATTCCGGCGCACGCTTTCTGAAAGGTTGGCCAGCGGATCGGGCAGGCTCAGGTCAAGCACAAACTCGCAGCGTTTGCGCCGCGTCAGTTCACCCGGCAGCGCCGGCACTTCCACGCCTTCTGAACCGTAGCTGCGCAGTTCGAGATCCCACACCCGCTGCGCCCGGCAGAAATCCAGCACTCCGTCCCAGAAGACTGACGGCTGCGAAAGGCGCGGCGGCGAAACCACTTCAAGTCGGCGCGAAAGCCGTCCGGTTCCGAGCAGGCCCAGGCATCCGGCGACAATGGCGACGTCATCCCGGAGCGCAAAAGTACAGACGGTCTGCCCCGCTTCGGCGCAGGCCGCCGCCCACGCCACCGTATTGAACGGCGAATAGTGATTGACGCGTTCGATGGCGGCGAGTTGCGCCGGGGTGGCCGGAGTGGCCGCTTCAAATTTCAGAGTCATCCTTCACTGCTCCGCACCTGTTGCTCCAGTCTCAGCGAATCGAGCAGAAATTTTGCGCCCCAGTTCAGATACTCGAACGATCCGTAATCGCCGTGAATGGGAAATGATCCTCTGACCGCGCCGCGAATTTCAGGCGGGCCGTCAACATTGATCGTGCGGCGCACATACTGATTGGCGGCGAAAGCCGCCTCGCGGAAGCGGCGGTCATCCGTGGCCAGATAAAGCAGCAGCCAGCAATGCGCCATCTGCGCCGTGCCGGTCAGGCAGGCCCACCTGACGGTGCCGCGCCACTGCTGATCGAGTCGGCCCGGCAGAAAACCGTCGCGCCCGATGGCCTCAAGCATGTTCGTCCCGGTCAGCAGCGCCGCCCTGAGCAGCTTCTGATCGGCGCTGTAGCGCCAGCCTTCGATCAGGCCGCGCAGCGCGTAGCCGAGCGTGTGAGTCAGCGGCTCAGCCGGATTGATGACGCAGCAGTCAGCGAACCAGCCGTTTGCTTGTTGTCGCGTCAGCGCCCAGTCAATATTCCTGATGGCGGCTGCGGCATATTGCGCTTCAGCCCCGACGCGCGCGGCTTCGAGCAATCCCCAGGCGACGTGAGTTTCATAGGCCTTGACGCCGGGCGAAGTGAACGGCGACGGAAACCGCCGCCAGCACCCGTCGCGGTCCTGCGTGGCGACCAGCCAGCGCGCCGCCCTGTGCATGGCGGCAGTGTATGGTTCGCCGAACCTGACTGCACCCTGCGCAAGTCCGAGCAGAATCTGCCCGGTGTTGAAGGTGACGGGCACACACGGCAACCCGTTGACCGTGCCCCCCTGAAAACCGCCTTCGGCAAACTGAATGCTGAGCAGCCAGTCGAGCATGCGGCGCGCGCGCCCGATCAACTGCTCATCCTGGCGATCTTCTCCAAGCTCGATCAGCGAGGGAATAATGTAGCCGGTGGTTTCAGGATAGGACGGCCCCCAGCCATCAAGCAGGCTGTAGTGGCGGGCCACGCCACCATCGCCCGTCGTTGTGCAGTCCTGGGCGCGACACAGCCAGGCGGCGGTTTCCGTCAGGCAGCGTGCGATGCCCGGATCATCGGCCAGCCCCCGTGATAAATCGCGCCGCCGGGCCTGTCTCGCCTGAGACGGCAGCGGAGTCAGCCGGGAGCGGACCGCCCGCGCCCTGCGGACGGTGGTTCTGAGCAGTGCAGTGAGCATTCCCGCAGGTTCCTTCAGGTGGAGAGCGCAGTCTGCAACGCGGGCTGCGCGGTCAGTTCATCAAGAATTTTTCCGAGCTGTGAAGTCGTGATCCGGCGGTCATAACCTGCCACCATCGCCGGATCAGGGACGCGGGACGGCGCGCCCG
>CAYWDW010000184.1:0-8556 GCA_964457105.1 uncultured Heliobacteriaceae bacterium | reverse complement strand
GTCGTCACCTTTGCCGCGCTGGAATTTGCCAGCCGTTAGATCAATGTGCAATTGCGTACAGGGGACAGTCCGCAAGCGTGAGCGAATGCCCCGACACTGCGGATCGGGCGCTCGCTCAGCGCTCGCGCCACTGTCTCAGCGCTGAGGACGTGATGTGACCGGACCAGCCGAACGCCGACATTTCTCAATGATCCGCAGCTTTCATCTCGCGGATGTGTTCACCATCGCCAACGGTTTCTGCGGCGTGGCGGCGATCTTCGAGGCCATGAAGTTCATCACCTGGCGTGTCACTGCGCATGCGTGGATTGCTGCCGCGCTGATCCCGCTCGCGCTCGTCTTCGATGTGCTTGACGGGCGCATTGCGCGGTGGCGTCATCGCGCTTCACCGATGGGCCGCGAACTTGATTCGCTGGCCGACGTGATTTCATTCGGGGTCGCACCGGCGACCATTGCCTTTGCGGTGGGCCTGTCGAGCCGACTCGATCAACTGGCGCTGATCTTTTTTGCTTTGTGCGGCCTGAGCCGCCTCGCGCGCTACAACGTCACCGCCGAAGCGATGGCCGAAGATACGGGCAAGGTCGAATACTTTGAAGGCACCCCGATTCCCACGAGCATTGTGCCGCTCGGCCTGCTGATGCTCGCCTTTGCGCGCGGCACACTTTATCCCGTCTCATTGTTCGGCGCGCAACTGCACCTGACCTCACTGCTCTTTTTGATTTCCGGCTGTCTGATGATCAGCCGCACACTCAGAATTCCGAAGCCCTGAATCAGCAGCAGGCTCACTGAATCAGTGAGCCTGCTCCAGCATGCTACAATTTGTTGCGGAGGTATTCGCATGCAGGATTTCATCAAACTGGAACTGACAGCAGAAGAGGCTGAAGCAATGGATGCCCAAATCGAGGAAATGCTCGCAGCCATGAAGGAAGCCAACGAGCAGATTGCCAGAGATCAGGCTGAGATCGAACAGATGCAGGCCGAAACTCGCGCCATTATTACGCGCCTGCAGAAGCGGAGGCATGTGGAAACAACTTTTTGAATTGTTCCGACAGGTGATGACGCTGACCGAGAACACTCAGCGCAATCAGACCGCCTTGCGTGAAATGCAGAAAGAATTGCAGGATTTGTCACGAACGGTCGAAGATGACCGCCGCCAGTGGCAAAGCGCCCTGGAACGAATGGCGTATGAGATACAGCGTCTGCGTGATGAACTGCGTCACGCTTCCGAACGTGACGCCGGTGAACGAGAGAGGTTCAGACTGAAGATTGAAAATGATCTCCTCAAATCCGGTCGCCAGTTGCCGCCACCTTCTGATGACGAGGATGAAAAGTAATCTCCGCTGACTCGATCATGTCAGCCTCAGCCTGACGTGTGGTGAAGTAAGACTGCCCGCCCTGACTGCGACCTCGCTCTCACCTGGCGTCGTCTCCGCCGGAAGCTGAACAGTGATTTCCCACGCGGCGTTGTTCGGCAGATAAATCAGATGCTCCGGCTTCAGATTCCGACCATTGAACTGCACGCTGATTTCTTCAGACCTGACCTGATCACTCAGGCCGTGAACGAACAGACGAATGCGCGACTTCGGCCCCTGCGCGCTGACATCCACGCCGCCATCCATTACGTTTGTGATCAGGTGAATGGTTGGAATTCTGAGTTGCGGCGCCGGCAGATTGCTCGTGACTGAATCCGAAGCGACGCCACTCGACAAACGAACGCGCAGGCTCGTCTCTCCGCCTGGCGCCTCGTCGGGAATCTGCGCGTTGAGCTGAATCAATCCTTCTCCGGTCTGATCAGCCTTCCCATCAACGAGTCCGACATAAGCCGGAATCAGGCTGCGCTGATCAAGTTCAACCGTTACGTTATTGCTGTCCACTGCTTCGTAAGCGAGACCGCTGAGGAGCAGCGTCAGACAACTCACTCCGGCGCGCGGAGGCAGTCCGGGTTCATCAACGCGGTCGCATTTTCTGATGCCTGGCGAGTTGGCGGGAACAGCGCAGGCCGCGCGCAGCCGCTTGCGCACGAGCGACCAGCAGTATTGCGTGCCGCCGCCTGAGACGCCGAGCAGTTGCGCGCCGATTTCGCGCGCGAGAGCGCGCACATCCTCTTCTGAAAAGACTGCTCCGGCCCAGGTGTCTTTGGGCGCGCTGAGGAAATCAGGGTCGGTGATCCCGTTCGTGGCGAATTTGAAAATGCCGCCGGGTTTGAGCGTGCGGAAGGCGTCACGAATATTCGCGCGAATCACTGACGCATCAGGCACGTGCTGAAAGACGTAAGCCGAAATGATCAGATCGAAGCGCTCATCCGGGAAGTCGAAATCAACACCGCTCGATTCATACAAGCGAACGTGTGGATATGCGGTGAGCCGTTCCTTTACCAGCCGGATCATTTCGCCCGAAACGTCAACGGCGTGAATTTCGCGAAGAGGTCAGCCAGATGTCTGGTCATGCGCCCGATGCCGCAGCCGATTTCGAGCAGCCGCAGCGCACGCGGATCGCGTCCTCCGCCGGTCAGCAGCGCCAGCTCGTTCAGGATCAGTCCTTCAAAGTCGCGCCGCCCGGTTTCATAAAACTCGTCATCGCTCTGTTCGAGTTTGAAAGTGTTGATGAACCATTTGGCATTTTCGCGCGCGCGCCAGTCCCAGTCGCGCTTCATCGCCTCCGCGAATTCAGTCGGAATGATGCGGGCAGGTGTTGAGATAATCATGTGTGCGCCTCCGTGCAGTTGTGAAATTCAACTGTCCATCACGGGGCGAAGATGGGCTGAAATAAAATCACATCAAAGACGGGGCGCTTTGGCGTGAGGGAAAAGAGGGCTGTGAGACAGCAGAAAAATTATTGCGGGGCGCGTCGTACCAGCGTTTGTCAGATTTGCAAGACGAAAACCAGGGTTGAGGTAAAGCGCCTGCTGCAGGCTCTCTTCGCAAACCAGTTTCAGTAAATCGTCAGGATCTTTACTCCCCGGACGCGACTGAAGGGTGAGGTCGGTTTTTCGGCGGTGATGAAATCATCGCAGTTCGCCATCAGCGCCGCCGCGATGTGCAGCGCATCCAGCGCCTTCAGCCCGAATTGCGAGCCTTTATCCAGTCCTTCGTGATAAAGCTGATCCAGATCATCCACCCACTCCGCGACCTTGAGCGTGAAGTAATCGTTGTAAAATCTCAGTTCCTGCTGGTTCCTGAAGTAAGTGGCTTTGGGGATCAGTTCGAGTCTGACAAATGGCGAGCAGACGAATTCACGGTTTGGGTCACGCAGAATGGTCAGCGCCTTCAACTGCCGGGCTGTGTTGCTCTGCCAGGCGCTGATCAGCACGCCGGAATCCAGAAAGGTCTTTCTCATCCGTGCCCCCTCCCAAGCTCAGCGTAAATCTCTTCCGGTGTCAGGCGCGGCACTCCTGCGTCAAGTCCCTGAATCGCCAGATCAATCATCCGGCGAACAACCTTGTCCTCCGTCTGGCTCTTCAGTTCCAGCAACGCCTGCCGCTGTTTTGCCAGTTCCGCGCGGCTCGGATTAGTCTTTGGTTTTCTTCGCGCACTCATAACAATACTCCTTTATCAGCTACAGCAAACAGCTTCGATCATTGCGGCGACAAAGTGTAACACTGATTGTTGGCGTCACGGATGACCCGCTGCCCTTACAACAGCCCCCGCTCCTTCACTTCAAGATATTTATTCACCAGTTGAAAAGCCAGTTGGCCCGCCGGGACATCGAGCGCGAGGCCGCCGAGTTCGGTGATGCGGGCGAGGGCTTCTTCGCGCTGCTGCAATAATTCTTCGGCGACGCTCTGCTGATAGACCTCGGCCATGCGCCTCGGCGACTCTGCGACCAGCGCGCGCAAATCCTTGTCGCCAATCGTGACGATCAGCGGCAGATGCCTGGGCAGCAGCGTCGCCGTGTGCGCCAGCAGTTCCGCCGAAGCGTCGCGGTCAACCAGATCAGTCAGAATAATGACCAGCGAACGCCGCTTGCAGTTCTGCTGAAAATACTGAAACGCGCGCGCATATGATGGCTCGGTCATCTGCGGCTTGACGTTGTAAAGCGCTTCGATGATTGCGTTCATCTGCGCGTGACCGCGCTGCGGCGGCAGCCACGACGTAACCTCGCGCGTGAAAGTCAGCAGGCCGATATTATCGCCGCCGCTCACGGCGACATAACCAATCGAAAGCGCGGCGTTGATGGCGTGATCGAGTTTCGACAGGTGTTCGATGCGCGAAGTCATCAGGCGTCCGGCGTCGAGCATCACGACAATGCTCTGATTGCGTTCGATCTGATACTGCCGCGTCACCAGCCTGCCGCGCCGCGCCGTCGCCGTCCACGAAATGTGGCGCAGCTCATCGCCGCGCACGTAATCGCGCAGGCTCTCGAATTCACGGCCCTGCCCCTTGTAATTGATGCGCCGCTGCCCGGCCTGCAACAAACGATTTTTCATCGCATGGATTTCATGCTTCTTCGCCTCGTTGATGTTCGGGTAAACCTTGACGGTCGTGGCGGCGGGCACGCGCAGTTGTCGAATGGCCAGCCCCAGCGGCGCCGGCCAGCGCAACACGACATCGCCGAAATGATAATCGCCACGCGCCGCCGCAAAGAGGCGATAACCGGTCAGGACTTCGCTGCGTATCGGCGTGACGGTCAGCGCGCGCGCGCCGCGCAGTTCAAGTTCAGGCGGATATTCATCCCTGATGGTCAGGGTCACTTTGCGCGGCGCGCGATTGATGACCGCAAGCTGCACTTCGTTTTCAGTGCCGATCATAAATCGCTTTGTCAGCAGGCGCCGGACTTCGACCCCGGCCACATCCGCCGCCCGTCGCCAGTCCAGCCAGGCCGTCAACACCAGCGCCACGTCAAAAATCAGCACCAGCCACCGCGTCCCAGGCCACGACCACGCCAGCAGCAGCGGCAGCAGGCCGAGCGCAAACACCAGATAAAAACGACGAGTGAAAATCATATGAACAAGCAAAAGGCAGCGGCAGCTTCAGCCAACTGCCTGGTCAGCAATGATGCGTCGGCCAGGCTTCCTGAAGCGATGCAGCAGGACGCCGACCACGCCGCTGCTGCACAGGATCAGCAGTCCGATCAGGGAAAAGATTGCACCCCGCCGAAATGACGAAGCGCGAAAGACGAACACGACGCGGTGATTTCCGGCAGGCACGGCCACTCCCCGCAGGGCATAATTGACGCGCTCAACCGGCGTCGGCTGCCCGTCAATCCAGGCGTCCCAGCCGCGATAATAAATTTCGCTCAGCACCAGAAAGCCCGGTTGCCAATGCTGCGTGGTCAGTTCAATCCGCTGCGGTTCATACCGCGCGATTTGCACTGCGGCTTCGGCGGTGTCGCCGACAGGCGGCAGCGTGATCGCGCGCGCGCCGAAATCTTCAGTCTCAAGCAGGGCCGTCTGCGCCGGATCGAAGGGCTGCTGATCGGTCAGCCTGCCGGTTTTGATGGCCTGCAAAACTTCAGCGGCAGGCCGGGCCTGCACCTCGCGCACGAACCAGGCGCGCGGCAGATGCTTCAGATTTTCGTAAACGGTCACCGGCCCGAAGCGGCCTGCCCGGCGCCATCGTTCAGCCGACAGACGCGGCGTACTGAGCGCCTGCACCTGCCCCGTCGCCGCGTCGTAAAGCGAAACTGCAAAGATGGTCGCCGCCGCCTCAGGTCGCGCGTAAACAAATTCGATGTAATCAATCCCGGAGCGGTCGAAGCGATAACGTCCGAGGTAATTATGCCCCTGAAAACCAGCGCCGGGAAAATCTTCTGCGACCGGCGGACGAGCGTGCCTGATCGCCGCCTGAACATCGGCCCGGTCATAAGCCCACTCTGCCGTGTCACGCCCGGCCTGCAATTCCAGATCCGTCACCCGCCCGTCGGTGTGATGAAGCCTGAGGCGCATGACGACTGCGCCCTGGGGCAGATGCACTGAATCCGCCGTGCTGGAAATGATGCCGAGTTCGGTGGCCGCAGAATCATCCGCCTCAAGCTCGAAATGATCTCCCGGCCCCGTCGTTCGAATCGTCGTGACAATGCGGAAAGGAAAGCCGTCACGGCGAATCAGTTTGTTCTCGTCGGGCAACTCCGCCGCTCCTTCATACTGCAACAGGTATTTGACATTGAGCAGATTGAATCCCTGATGCTGCGGGCCGACCGCTTCAACGTCGGCAGTCATGCCTTCAAAGCTCTGATCTCCGGCCACTGCCGCCGTGCGCAGGGGACGCATCGGGTCATAGCCGCCAACCGCCTGCAGGCCAAACACGGCGGGCAGGTTTTGATAAGCCATTTCGGCGTAAGCGAGCGGATAGCGAGTGGCTGAATAGCTGAGCAGGCGGAACGAATGCCGGTCAGCCTCACGCGCCTTGATGAAACTGATGGCCGGTGGCTCATTGAAAAATTCCGACACTTTCGGCCTCGGATTGCGCCAGCCCAGACCGAGGCCGAAGACCGCCAGATCAGTCGCCAGCACCGTCAGCAGCAGCACGCTGAAAGCCGGCGTCGGCCTGTCCCGGTAAAGCCGGATCGCAGCCAGATTCAGCGCCAGAAAAGTGAGCGGCACCAGGGCAGCGGCATCCGTCAGCGAAGTGGTGACGGCGCTCCCGGTCGGGATCAGCGCGGCAAAGAGGCGATTGAAAAGCAGGTAAGCAATCGTGGTCGCCGCCGTCAGTAAAACAAGGATGACGCCACTGACCGTCAACACCCGCCGGGTCTGCGCCCTGCCCGCCGTCGCCAGCCAGCTTGCCGCCAGCCCCGCCAGCACCGCCGCCGCAAAACTGAACTCGAACAAATGGCGATAAGAACAGCGAAACCAGTTCTGCACCGGCACGCGGTAAAGCATCTGATTCAGTCCGAACGGCAGGTTGTCACCCAGCGCCAGCAGCACAGCGCCGCCGGCGATGACCACCCAGAACCAGACCTGCCGCCGCTGCGCACCGGGAAATTTCAGGGCAGCAATCACCGCGATCAGCGCCAGCAGCAACCCGCCCAGCCCCAGGTAAGCGCAGCAGGCGGCCACCGACCAGATCTCATCTCTGACCGGAAGCTGATAAAAAGTCCGGTTTTCGGCGCCAAAGAAAAATGGAAAGATCAGCAGCAGCAACCGCCGCAGGTGAAACGGCCACTGCGCATAAAATTCATAACTGAGCCGGGCGCGTTCGCCCTGCCCGCGAAGTTCCTGCGCCGGCAGAAGCTGCATGGCTGACAGCAACACGCCGCTGCAAGCCATCAGCGCCGAAACCGCCAGCAGGCGCAGGCGCGGCATCGCGCGTTCACGCACGGTGATTGAAAACAGCCAGTACGGCCCGCAGATCAGCAGCGTCATCCAGTTGGCCTGCGGCGTTCCGGCAAAAAGCTGCAGGGCGATACAGCCTGCGCCCGCCGCGACCCAGGGCCAGACCGCGCTGAATGAACGACCGGCGACCACACTTTGAAACAGGCCTTCGATGGTCAGCAGCAGCCAGGGCAGCCAGACCAGCGCCTGAATGAAATTGGTCAGGTCAATGTGCGCCATCATAAAACCGCCGAACGTGAAACTGATGGCTGAAACCATCGCGCCCGTGCGATTCAGGCCCAGCTTGCGGCCAAAGAGATAAGTCCCGCTCAGCGCCAGGTGGTAAGCCGTGATGACGACGACATTCATGGCCACTGACGGCGACAGCAGCGCAAACAGCCAGTTGGGCGGGTAAAAAACTCCGGCCTGCAGCGCGGCGGCGAAAGGCATGCCGGCAAAGGTGTACGGATTCCACAGCGGCAGCGCGCCGGCGGCGAGCATCCGGCCCAGCAGTGTTTTCATCGGCAGGCTGTAGACCAGCGAATCGCTCCAGGCCAGCACCTCATCGCCTGAAAGTGTCGGCAGAAACCAGATCACCGGCAGCAGCAGCAGCGTCACGACTACGCCGATGCGCGGCCAGGGCAGCGCGAGGCCGACTCTGCCCCGAATGCTGCGACTGTCTGCGGTGCTGATCATGGCTGCGATTGTAGTGGCCCCCAAAAACTGGACAGCAGGTTCGGACAGAACTACAGTTCAGAAAAAGGAGTGCATTATGCGCGCAGTTTTGCAAAGAGTCACACGGGGCAGGGTCGCTATCGCAGGCCGCGCGAGCGGTGAAATCGGCGCAGGCCTCGTGATCCTGCTCGGCGTGGGCGTGAATGACACTGAAGCCGAAGTCGAACTGCTGACCAGTAAGATTGCCAGCCTGCGCATCTTTGCCGACGCCGACAGCAAATTCAATTTGTCGGCGCTTGATGTCAACGCTGAAATGCTGGTGATTTCGCAGTTCACGCTTTACGCCGATGCGCGCAAGGGTCGCCGCCCGGCTTTCACCGGGGCCGCGCGTCCTGAAACGGCGATTCCGCTGTACGACAAGTTCTGCGCGCGGCTGCGTGAAATGGGCTTCAGCGTGGCCACCGGCGAATTCGGCGCAGACATGCTGGTTGAAATTCACAACTCCGGCCCGGTCACCATCTGGCTGGATACCGCGGACCTGCCGCGCCGAAGCTGAGTCAGGCGCCCGCCACTTCAAACTTCACCGGCTGATAATCACCCGCCGCGTCTGCGCCCGTCGCGTGAATCCTGAA
>CAYWDW010000183.1:0-8564 GCA_964457105.1 uncultured Heliobacteriaceae bacterium | reverse complement strand
TTTGCCGCGACAATTGGGCGCGCCGCAGCCGCAGCGTCTGGTGTTTTCGTGGTATGAATCGCCGTAATCGCAGGTGATCTCTTCGCCTGCGGCAAGGTCGCGCAGCGCGAAAAAAATGATCCTGCCGTGCAGCGTCCGCGTGAAGCAGTTCGGCTGGCACGAATGATTGATGTATTGCGTGCCGTTGCCACCCACGGCGCCGTCAATCGCCCAGCGGTAATCAAGGCCGCAGATGCGGATGATCTTTTTGCCCTGCACGCGCCGCAGCGCTTCGGCCTGCGTGATTCTTTCGCCCGCGTACTCAGCGATCTTGTGGCGCCTGCTGACCGGCACAGTCGTGAAGCAGCCTTTGCCCGCGATGCGCGACCTGCTGACAGTCAGGCCTGGCGCGTATTTCTCACCCATCGGTTTTTCCTTCCAGTGTGATCACCTGATCGGTAAAGCTCTCGAAGCTGTCATCATGGCTGATGACGAAAAGCTGCTGAAAGGCCTTGATGCGGCCAATCTGCTGCGCCAGGCTGCGGCGGCGCTCTTCGTCCAGGTTCGTCGTCGGTTCATCGAAGAAAGCCAGATTGATTTCAGACAACTGCCGCAGCAGCGCCAGGCGCACCGCCAGCGCCGCCGCCATCTGTTCGCCGCCTGAAAGATTGGCAAACGGGCGGTCGCGGCCTGCTTCTTCCAGCGTGATTTCGTAATCACCGCTCCAGCGCAGCGTCACATCGTAACGGCTGGTGATTTCACGAAAGAGCTGATTGGCTTCGTGCGAAATCGAAAGCAGCCACGTGTCGGTGATGAATGGCGCGGCTTTGAGCAGCAGGTCCCGAATGAAATCAGCCGTCGCCTGCAACCGCAGCGCTTTTTCTCTGGCGGCCAGTTCCTCGCGCACGCGCTGGCGCACGGCCTCAAACGCGACAAGCTGCGCCTGCAACCCGGTGAACTGTTCGCGCAGGTGTTCAAGCTGCGTGCTGAGTTGCGTGGCGCGGTCGCGCGACTGCGCAAGCTGCGCCTGGGCGCGCTGGTGATGTTCGGCGTTGTAGGCAGTCTCAAGCTGCTGCAACTGCTGCCGCGCGGTCGTCAGCGCCGTTTCAGCTTTGGCGCTGTCGGCGGCAATGGTGGCGGCTTCGCGTTCGCAGGCAGCAAGGGTGGCCGCCGCTTTTTCATGCGCAATAAACGCCTGGTAATCGTGCTGGCTGGCCGCTCGCAGCGCGCCCGCTTCGGCCAGGCGGGCGTCAAGCGTGGCAAAAGCTTCAAGCGCCGCGTTGAGCTGCTCAAGCTGTGCCGTCACTTCGGCAGCCCGGCGTTCGGCAATTCCGGCTTCGCGCTGATGCCCGGCTTCGCGGCTGATGAGCTGTGACAGCGCGGCGGCGCGGCCACGCGGATCATTCAGCGCATCAAGTTCGGCCTGAGTCGCGGCGAGTTGCGCTTCAATGTCGCCCAGGCGGCGGTGCCGTTTGTCGAGTTCTTCGCGGTCGCTCTTTTTCGTTGAGCCTTCGGCTGTGACCTGCGCGAGTTCGCGGCGCAGCGGTTCGGCCTGGCTGTATTGTCGCTGCGCTTCACGGGCATCGTTGAGCAGCGCTTCAAGCGCGAGGCGTTTGTTTTTGAGCTGTTTGATTTCGCCGTCGCTGACCGTGCGACCGAGGGCCGCTTCGTCTTCAGCCTTTGCAAGCTGCGGCTGCCGTTCAGCGATGGCGGCGGCCAGGCGCGTTTCATCCGCGCGCAGTTTCGGCAGGCGCGCAGCTTCAGCGGCGGCAGCGCGCCAGCGTTTCACTTCAGCCGTGCGCGCAGTGATTTCAGTCTGCCGCCTGGTAAGCTCCTGGCGGCGCTGCTCAAGCCCGCGCCGAAAGCGGCCATCCAGCGATTCGCCGGGTTTCAGGTTCAGACATTTTTCAGTCAGCAGCGGACAGACGCCGCCGCTTTCGAGGCTGGCAATCATTTCGCTGTCGCGCTGAATTTCGGCTTTCAGTTGCGCCAGTTGTTCGGCCTCGCGCTGCTGCTGCGTTTCGCATTCGGCCAGTTGCGCCGGGGCGTCAGCGAAGGGTTCCAGCCGCGCCAGTTCGCGCTGCGACTCTTCGCGTTCAGCCTGCAACCGGCTGAGTTCGCGGCGCAGCGTCTCGAGCAGTTCGCGTTTGACCTTGTAATTATTGAGCGAAAGTTCTTTTTCCCTGAGTTCCTCGTCAAGCAGACGGCGCTCGTCTTCCAGCGCGTCGGCGCGTTCAGCCAGGGTCTGCTGCTGTTCAGCCGCTTCAAATCGGCGCGAAATGTCGGTGTACCGGTCGCGCAGTCTTTTCAGTTCGCGGTCCAGCGCGTCCAGCGAACGTTGCAGGCTGTGCGCTTCGCCGCGTGCTTCGCGCAGTTGGGCGAGGCGGGCGTCAAGCTGCGTCTGCTGACTGACCTGCTCTGTCATGGCGTCCAGGGCGAGCCGCGCCTGGGCAATTTCGGCCAGGCGTTCCCCGGCCCGTTCAACCTGCAGGCGCGCGGTCATCAGTTCGCGTTCGGTCTGTGCTGACTGTGTGCGCAATTCATCACGCT
This sequence comes from uncultured Heliobacteriaceae bacterium, assembly GCA_964457105.1. Taxonomy (GTDB): domain Bacteria; phylum Acidobacteriota; class Blastocatellia; order RBC074; family RBC074; genus DASRDU01. The sequence continues at coordinate 6,035 of CAYWDW010000183.1, read as the reverse complement.
GCCCGCGTTCGCGTTCAAGTTCAGTGAAAGTGCGCGTGGCGGTCAGATAATTTTCGTGACCGGCGCGCGCGGCGGCGACGATTGAGGCCGCGTGCCGGGCGGCTTCGACGGCGGACTGTGCCGCGACAAGTTTTTCGCTGGTGTTGTCAACGCTGATCTGCAACCGCTCAACCACGCTGCGCTGCGCGATGAGTTGCTGCTGAAGCTGATCGCACGCGGCCACTTCCTGCGCGGCCTGGTCGCGCGTGGTGATGACAGCCTGCAACTCAGCGTCGAGCGTGGACAGCCGGTCAGCGATGTCATCGTGACGGCGTTTCGTTTCGTCGTAATTTTTCAGCTCACCTTCGGCGGCGGCGAGGTTGCGGTCGGCTTCGGTAATGCGGCCTTCGATGTGGCGCAGCGTCTCTTTCAAATGGTCTGAAGCGTCGCGGTATTCCTCAACCTTCAGAATCTGATCAAAGATTTTCTTGCGCGGCGCGGGCGCGAGCGTGAAATCGTAGGTGAAAGTTCCCTGCGGAACGCCGATGGTGGATTTGAAAAGCGCGGCGAGATCGGTTTCAGGCGGAACACCGATTTCCTGTTTGAGAAACGGCACTACCTGATTTTTCTGTTCGTAAATGCGTGCTTTGCTGATTGGATCGTAAACGAAATAACCGCCGCTCGTGTCGCGGCTGACGTGGTATTCGCGCCCGTCGCGGTTGGACGTGAAGCCGACCGTGACCTGACCTTTTTTAGCGCCGCGCCGGATGAAATCCTCGCGGTTGTAATCGAGATGATCGAACAGCGCCCAGGCGATGGCTTCAAGGATCGTCGTCTTGCCGGCGCCATTCGGGCCGCAAATCGCCACGACGCCGGGGTTGAAGTCCCACGCGGCTTCGGCATGGTTCTTGATGTTTCTGAGTTCGACGCGGGTAATCTGCAAGGGCTGAGAGCTGTGGTCAGTGGTCAGTGGTCAGTGGTCAGTGGTCAGTTGATAGTGAAAGAGTTGTTGTCAACGCTCGCTGCTTTTCACTTTTCACTTTTCACTCTTCACTATCCACTGACCACTGACCATTAGACCTGTGCGTTCTGGACTGATTCGGGATTGCCGGTCTGGCCGAGCAGGTGGCGACCTTCTTCGCTGCGCGGGTCAATCGTGCGCAGGTGTTTGCGCCCGCGCATCTCCCAGATTGCCGTGATGACGCCGTTTTTCTCAACGGCATGGTAAGAGATTTCCTCCGGCGTGCCTTCGGTTCCCGCCGCATTTTCATTCACACCATTCTGACTCATTGATAATCACTCCTGATTTATGTGGATTTGCAGTAGCCGCGATTCTGCCACAGCGTCAGCGACGGTGTCCAGCAACGAGCAAAGTCACTCTGGCAGGTTCTCAGGCGGCGCTTCAGCACGTGATGAAAACGCCCGCGACTGCCACGCTTCAATCTCCTTGCGGAGCTCTTCGATTTGTAGCGGGACCAGCAGCGCATCTGATTGCAGAATCTCTTCGGCCAGGGCAACAGCCTGCCGGTAGTCGCCCAGCCGGGCCAGCGTCTGCGCCAGCAAAATCATCGTGGAGATTTCTTCCTGGCGGTTGCTCAGTTCGCGGAACAGGCGCAGCGCCTGTTCATAAACGGCCATCGCCTGGCGCAGATCGCCCAGCCTGCTGAAGCAGTGACCGATGTCCTGCAGCGCCCCCGCTTCGCCCGTCCGATCACCCGTGCGACGATCAAGTTCGAGCGCCTGCTGGTAAAGCTTCAGTTCCTGCTCAGTCTCGGAAAACATTTCTGACAGCTTCGCCAGGCGTTTGAGCGCGCGGCTTTCGGCCATCAGATCACCGAACTCGCGCGCGAGTTTCAGGCTCTGCTCAAAACTTCGTTGCGCGCTGGTCAGATCGGCGGTCTCCTGCTGCGCTTCACCGAGCAGTCTCCACACAGTTTCGGCGCTCGCGCGATCACCGGACTGGCCGGTTCTGAGCAACACCGACAGCGCGTGTTCATAAAATTCAATCGCTTCGGCGTATTTGCCAAAGCTGGCCAGCCTCTGGCCGAGCGCAGACAGGGCGCGGGCACGGCGGGCGGCGCGGTGGGCAGGCAAGCCTGTCGAACGCGCTTCGTTGAGGGCTTTCAGATCCGCTTCAAATTCGGGCAGTTCATCTTCGGCCAGATCCAGGTTGTTTGTGATGGCGCGTGAGATGAGTTCATCAAGCGGGCTGCGGAATTCAATCGGCAGTCCCGGCAGGCGGGACAGATCGAGTTCAAGCCGCGTGCGACCTTCGTCAGCCATCGCGCCGACGGTGAAAGCTCCCCAGGCTCTGGTTTCATACACGGCCTGGCTGGTGTCCTCATCGGCGCGCACAACTGGTTTGTCAGCGCCGAAGGTTGGATGCAGGTAAAACCGCACGTTGCCGCGCAGCGGATAACTCGCCGGGTCGGTCGAGCGCACCGTCAGTTTCAAGGCAAACCAGTCAGGCGAATCAGTCAGCGGCGAGACAGTCGCGGCCAGTGCGCGCTGATTGCGTTCGGCCTCGCCGCCAAACACGCCTTTCCAGGGATCATTCGGGACAGCGCCGGGCTGCACCTCAGCAGGTTCAGGCGATTGTTCATCGCTGCCGGGCGGTGCAGTCTGTGCGGCTTCAGTTTCGGCGAGCGTTCCGGTCAGGGGTTCGTAGCTGATGCCCAGGCGCTTCAGGGCAGAACGGGCCAGGTGCGCAAAAGGCTGCACGGTTGCGGGCAGCGTCTCTTCGCCTGCTGGGTTTTCAAGCAGCGCCACAAAATCGAACGGAGTGCCGGTGCGCTGCTCGATGAAATTTGAAACAGCCGCAAGCACACGATCAAGCTCGGTCCTGAAAATGGCGCGTTCGAGAATTTCCCTGACGCCGTCAATGAATTCAAATTCGGCCTCTTCCGCAGGCAGCGCAGGGTCATCAGGCGGGCGGCGTCTGATGATGCCGCCCAGCAGCAGTTCGGCAAGCTGCTCGTGACGCGGGCGGGCGAGCATGGCCGCCTGCACCAGCCGCATCACCGGCAGCGTCAGCGGCATGAATGAAAGATAAACCGCGAGGTCGAATGTTTCAGATGAAACCAGCGCGCGAAACCGCTGCACGCGCTCAGTCGGCGTCAGTTTCGTTTCAGCTTCGGGCGCGCCGTCAGCCGCTTCAGGCCGCGCTTCGAGCAGCACCGCGCGTTCATAAGCCGCGCCTGGTTTCATCAGCATGGCAGCCCACTGCTTCAGATGCGCGGGACTGAGCGCGACGAGCGGCAGCGGGACTGAAGCCGACCCTGAACTTTCGATCCACCAGGGCCGCTCAAATTTCAGTTGGGCATTGGCGCGGCCCGGCAGATCGGCGGTGACTGTAGTTTGCGGCGCGCCGGTCGCCGTGTGCGGCCACAGTCTTTCGCTCAGCAGATGAATCGTCGCCACCGGCATGCGCCTGGCCCACTTCAGCACGACCTGGGCGAGCGTGCCGTCGCGCCAGGGCCGCGAAGAACAATCGCTGAGCAGCAGGATCAGCCGCCGCGCTGCCGGATCGCACAACGCTTCGGGCGCGCGCTGCACGCCTGACGATTCGCGCACCACAGCCCGTTGACCGGTGAACTGAAGCTGCCACACCCGCACGTCCCTGAATGCGCCCTGCCGTTCAAGCAGTCGCGCAAATTCGTCTATCGTCTGCTGCCAGACGGCCATCGTCGGCACGGCTTCGACCACGAGCGCCACGTCAAACCAGCGTTCCGGCTGCGGCTTGAAAACCGGATTGAGAAAGCGCGTTTCAGCCGTGCGCTGCACCGTCTCGTCAACATCGAGCGCGATTTCGCGCCCGGCCTTGAAGCGACGGGTAAAGGGTCGCAGGGCGCGACTGATTTCAGTGGCTTCAGGCAATGCCGCCGCGCCGGGCACGCGGACGCGCGAAGCTCTGAGCTGATCGCCGCTTCGCCCGGACGAGGCGGACGAAGTGAACACCCTGGCTCCGGCTGATGCGTTTTCTTTCTCTGACTTTGCTGAGGCAGTTGTGACGGGCGCGGTTGCGGTGGTACCGACCTGATCGTCAGACACAACGGGCCGATCAGGGATGGCTCTTTCCGGCACGGCAGTGCGGCGCGGCAGCACGCGGCTGAACCACAGAATGTCAGCGATTTCGCGTTCATCAAGCGGGAAACCGCTCCGGCGCAGCAGGCTGATGAACTGTTCGATCATCCGGCCACCGTGCTGGTCAGTTCGCGCAGCAGCGCATCAATCAGCTTTTGACGTTCGGCGCTGTTCATTTCTTTGTGGCCCGCGCTGCCGCCAATCAGAAACAGCGCGTTGAGCAACTGATCGGTGGCCAGGGCTGATGCCTGGCGGCGACTGAGAAACTCTTTGATGAGCGCTTCGGCTTCACTGGCAATCCGTTCGCCCAGGCGCGAACGCACGATGCTGGCCAGCAGCTTTTCATCCGGCTCATCCATTTTCAACTGCAGGCAGCGGCGCAGAAACGGAGCCGGAAATTCGCGCTCACCGTTGCTCGTCAGCACAACGAACGGAAACTGCCGGCAGCGCACGTGACCGCGCGTGATCGGGAATTTGCGGTCGCCGCTCTCTTCTCTGATGTTGACCGTCTCCTGGTCAAGTCGTTCAAGTTCGGGCAGGCGAAATTCGCCTTCCTCAAAAATGTTGAGCAGATCGTTGGGCAGGTCGAGGTCGCTTTTGTCAATTTCATCAATCAGCAGCGCGCGCGGGCGATTGGTCGGCAGCAGCGCCGTGCCAAGCGGGCCGAGCCTGAGATATTTGCTGATGTCAGGCAGCGCGCCTGACGGCAGGCCGCCGAGTTGTGAATCCTGCAAACGACCGATGGCGTCGTAATGATAAAGCCCCTGCTGCAAAGTGCTGCGCGAAGTGATCGGCCAGCGCAGCACTTCACCAAGTTTCAGTTCCCACGCGACCGCATAAATCAGCGATGACTTGCCGGTGCCGGGACGCCCCGTAATCAGCAGCGGGCGGCGCAGGCAGAGCGCGGCATTGATGAGTTCAATCGTGCGGTCTTCAGGATCATCTGAAATGCGAAAGCCGCTGCCCCGCGCCGTCAGCGCAAAATCGGTCTGCTCGTCAGCACGGCTTTCGCGGTCTTCCGGCAGCAGCCGTTCCGTCACCACGTTGCCATTGAAATCGCGCCAGGGCGGCGCCTCAGGCACCTGCCAGTCGTGCGGTTTCAGCGTGCCGGTAAAAATCTTCCAGTTATCGCTCATCTCAATTTCCTCTGCTCAGTCGGGCTGAGTCGTGACAAGGGTCAGCGGATTGCGCGCCGGGTCATCCCAGAACAGCGTCAGCGCGCCGCCGGGATGCTGCGGGTCATTCAACGCAGCCAGGCGCAGCGCCCTGATGCGCAGCGGCAGTTCATCGAGCCTGCCGCTGCGCACGGCATTGCTGAGCATCTGCCTGAACTGCTCTTCGTCCGGCGCATCACGCCGCGGCCACACAGCGAAGGCCGTGCCGCCAAGCAGCGCCGTCATCAGCAGTCGTTTCACTTTGAAGGTTTGCGGCTCGAAGGGCACGAATGAAAATCCGGCGCAGGCTTCAGCCTCCCCGTGCAGTTTCGTTTCAAGGTCGCGCGGATTCTGCGCGGGGCCGATCCAGCACACTTCGGGCTGCCCGGACGAATGCTGATCCGTTCTGATCTTCGCCACTTTATTCTGCCAGACCGCGGGTTTGGTGAATTTCTCAACGCTGCCTGTGGCGGCCTCCATCGCGCGATTGCCCCACCGCAGCACGACGTGATAAGCCTCGCCCAGGCGCGACGCGTTGCCAGGCAAACCGTCAAAGAGTTCCGCCAGCGGATTGGCCGGTGTATCCCATTCATCGGCATCGCAGCAGAACCAGTTGTGATGCACAAAGAGTTCGATGAACGGCGTGCCGTATCGGGCTTCGACGCTGCCGACGATCTGCCGAATCGCTTCGCGCACCTGCGCGGCTGAAGCGTTCTCGCAGGCCACCGTGCCGGGTTCGCCGTAAGCGTTGCGGCCCGTAATCATCCAGTAACGAAGCTCCGCTGGAAACCTGAGTTCCTTTGTCAGCAGGTCGCGGTC
>CAYWDW010000182.1:0-8579 GCA_964457105.1 uncultured Heliobacteriaceae bacterium | reverse complement strand
TCGGCGATTTCATCGCGGCGCGCGGCCAGTTTGTCAGCAATCGCCTGCAACAAACGCGCGCGTTCAGTGACAGGCGTCACTGACCACGAAGCGAACGCGGCTTTTGCGGCGGCGACAGCGGCGTTGATGTCTGCGACTGTGCCTTCGGGAATGCGGCCCATGACTTCTTCGGTCGTCGAGTTGATGACTTCGATCATTCCCAATCCGGTCGAAGCCACCCACTGGCCGTTGATATAAAGTTTGTCGTGAGTTCTGACATCAGCGCTGGTTGCGGTTGCAGACATCTCTTTTTCTCCTGTTGATTGACAGCAATGAATGGAGGCATAGCCTTACCGACCGGCAGGTAAATTGTCAAGACGCCGGATCAACGCTTTCAGCCGTGACACGCCTTGCGTCACAGGCTCCAATCAATACGGGCCGACTCGTCGCCGGATTGCTGAAACGGTGATTGAAGCGGAACGGGATCTGCGGTGAACGGCAGATTTCCAAAAGAAATTTACTCCACGAAGCCACACGAAGAAACACGAAGAGAAAAACCAGCCTTTCATCTTTCTTCGTGCTTCTTCGTGTGGCTTCGTGGAAAAACCTTCTTTCGATCCGTTCTGCTTCTTCACCGCGAAATGACTGCTGCTTCAGCGCCCGCGCCGAGGTATTCGTCGTGAATGTCGCTCAGAAACGGAAGCTGTTTGCGGTAATCAGCCACGACCTGCGGGCTGAGTTCGGCGCTGATGACGCATTCGCTTTCGCCTGCGTCGGCCAGAATCTCGCCGCGCGGATCAACGATCAGGCTGTGGCCGTTGTGCGCAAGTTTCGGGTCACGTCCGGTGCGATTGACGCCGATGACGTAAGCCTGGTTTTCAATCGCTCTGGCTTTGAGCAATGCCATCCAGTGATGAATGCGCGCGACCGGCCAGCTTGCAATCACAGTGTAAAGCGTGGCGCCGCGCCCCACGGCGGCGCGAAAGATTTCAGGAAAGCGCAGGTCGTAACAGATAAACGGCGCAACTTTGAAGCCCTGCCAATCGAAAATCTTCACGCCCTCGCCCGAAACGTAATGTTTTGCCTCTTCACCGAGCGTGAACGGATGAATCTTGCAGTAACGCGCTACCTCGTTGCCGCCGGGCGCATAGACCACGCATTCGTTGCGGCCCTGGCCATCGGGTTGCCTTGTCACAACGCCGCCCATCACAGACACGCCGTAATCAGCCGCCGTGCGCGCCAGAAAATCCTGCGTCTCGCGCGTCGCGGTGTCGTCAATGCCTGCGACGTTCATGCTGAAGCCGGTCGCAAACATCTCTGACAGCACGACGAGCGAATCCTTTGGCGGCGCGGCGGCGTCAAGCAGCGCGCGAACCTTGTCGTGATTTGCCTGTTTGTTTTCCCAGACGCTGTCGAGTTGTACACAGACTACGTTCATGCTTTTCCTTTCATTGCAGCCGCTCCCTGACGGTCGCGGTACTGTAACTGCTCCCTGACGGTCGCGGTACTGTAACTGCTCCCTGACGGTCGCGGTACTGTAAAGCTGTTCTCTGATGGTCGCGGTACTACAGCTTATCCTTTCAGAATGTTTCTGAGGCCGCGCGTGAGTCGGCCCATTCCTTCAGCGACGGTCTCTTTTTGCAGCGCGCCGTAAGCGATGCGCAGGTAACAGCCGTCATCAAGCCCGAAGGTCGAGCCGGGAATCGCCGCTACGCCGTGTTCGCGCACCAGTCTTTTGACGAGTTCGAGCGGATCAAGTCTGGTGTCGAGCCGCAGCAGAAAATAGAACGCGCCATCAGCCGGGGCCGCAAAACACAGATCGCTGATGGCATCGAGTTCGTTCCTCACCATCTCGCGCACTTCGGCAAACTGCGGCAGGCGATGACGGCAGTAATCGCTCCCGGCCTGCAACGCGCCGACGGCGGCGAACTGCGAAATCACCGGCGGACAGATCAGAATCGTATCCTGAATTTTTTTGATCTGCGGCACGAGCGCGGCAGGCACGACCATGTATCCGATGCGCCAACTGGCAAAGCCGTAAGCCTTCGAGAGCGAATAGAGCGAAATCGTATGCTCGCTGCTCTCGGCAATTGACGCGGGCGAGAAATGATTCACGCCGTAGGTGAAGTATTCATAAGCCTCATCGCTGAGGTGATAAATCCCATGCTCGCGGCAGATTTGATTGACCTCGCGCAGCGCGGCTTCGGGATAAACGGCTCCGGTCGGATTGTTCGGCGAAATGGTGACGATGGCGCGCGTGCGGTCGGTGATGGCGGCTCTGATGGCAGCGGGCTGAAGCTGATAGTTGCGGTCGGTTGCCACCAGGACAGCCTTGCAATCAGCCATCGTGATCGCCATTTCGTGATTGAAGTAATAAGGCAGTTGCAGAATGATCTCATCGCCCGGATCAGTGATTGCCAGCACGGCGTTCATAAAAGCCATGTTGCCTCCGGCAGTCACGATCACCTGATTGCCTTCGTCAATGGTAATGCCGTTTTCAGCGCGCAGCTTTGCGTTCAGTGCGTCAAGCAGCGAGGGCAAACCCTGAAAAGCCTGGTAGAGATGATTTTTCGGATCGCTCAGAAAATCGCTGAGCCGGTCAATCGCCTGCTGAGGCGGCGGGTAATGAACGACGCCCTGGCCAAGCGAAATCGTGCCGGGATGATGGCGGATCATTTCGCCGACGACTTCGATCATCGGCGGCTGCACCATCTGCATTCTGTGTGAACTTCGCAAACTGAAGCAGTCTCTCTTTCGTGATAAATTGACGGGTCGCGCCATGCTACAACGGAGACTGGCGGCGGGCCAGGCGCGGCAGTATGATCAGCGCCGGAATGAATGGCATTTTGATGGAGCAAAGCCATGTCTGAAATCAACCTTGAAAATATTCTGGCCCAGGCACAGCGCCTGCCGCCGGGTCAACGCCAGCGACTGATCGAACTGCTGAGCCGCGAATCATCGCCGCCACCGCAGAAAGAACGTGGCAGGCGCGTCCCGCCACCCGTGCCTTACAAAGACCGGAGCCGCGAATACCAGTGGCTGAAGGATCACGCGCGGGAATATGTCGGCCAGTGGGTGGCCCTCGAAGGCGATCAACTGGTGGCGCATGGGACAACTGCAAAGGAAGTTTTTGCAGCGGCTGATGCAGCGGGGATTGATCGCCCTCTGGTTCTGCAGGTTGAAGATCCCGACGGGCCGCCGCTGATTATTTTCTAGCCATGTCACACCAGATCACTTACAGAATTGAACATCGCTACCAGTCGCTGAAAGGCGGCATTTCAATTCCGACCATCCTGACTGTTGGCAGCAGGTCGGCTGATTGCATAGCTAAAGTCGATACCGGCGCTGAATATTGTCTTTTTCAGCGCGGCCTGGCTGAAAGGCTGGGATTAAAACTTGAGGATGGTCACCGCACCACACTTGAATCTCTGACCGGAGTCTTTACCGCTTATGGTCACGAGGTCACATTACAAACTCTCGACATCGCCTTTGATGTGACGGTGTATTTTGCTGCTGATTACGAAGTGCCGCGCAATCTGCTCGGCAGGCACGGCTGGCTTCAGCAAGTGCGCCTGGGGCTGAATGATTACGATGAAATTCTGTACTTGAGCGCCTGCGATGACCTTCCATAGCAGGGTCACAAGCGGCGCTGTGTCACAGCGCCAGTTCAGCCATCATGCGCAGAGCTTCCAGATTCGCTCCGGCGCAGATCAGCGTTGTAATGTCGCTCGCCTGCCAGGCTTTGACTCTTTCAGCGATGCGTTCGCGCGGGCCGCACAGCGCGATTTCGTCAACCAGTTCATCAGGCACGGCGGCAATTGCTTCGGCCTTGCGACCTGTGAGAAACAAGTCCTGAATTCTGTGCGCGGCCTCTTCGTAACCGTAACGGCAGACCAGGTTGAAATAGAAATTCTTTTCGCGCGCGCCCATCCCGCCGACATAAAGCGCGATGAACGGCTTCACCTTGTCACGACACGCCGCCACGTCGTCACCAACAACAATCTGAACCGAAGGCGCAATGTCGAAGTTCAAGAGATCCTTGCCGTCGCCTGCTCTCGAAAAACCTTCGTCGAGCCATTCGCGGTAAATCTTCATTCGCTCCGGCGAAATCAGAAACGGCAGCCAGCCATCGGCAATTTCAGCCGCGAGCGCAACGTTTTTCGGACCGATGGCCGCCAGGTAGATCGGAATGTCAGATCGCAGCGGGTGCGTAATCAGCTTGAGCGGCTTGCCCAGGCCGCTGCCGCCTTTGCACGGAATGTCGTAATGCTCGCCGTGATGTTCGAGTGGTTTTTCACGTTTGAGAATCGTGCGAATGATTTCGACATACTCACGCGTGCGCGTCAGCGGTTTGCCGTAAGGCACGCCGTGCCAGCCTTCGACGACCTGCGGCCCGGACGCGCCAATGCCAAGCAGCATGCGCCCGCCCGTCAGCAGATCAATCGTCGCCGCCGTCATCGCCGTCATCGCCGGCACGCGCGCGGTCATTTGCATAATCGCCGTGCCGACTTTGATGCGCTCAGTCTTTGCCGCCACCCAGGTCAGCGTCGTCACGGCGTCTGAGCCATAAGCTTCAGCCGTCCAGACCGAGTGATAACCCAGGCGGTCGGCCTCCTGCGCCAGCGCCACGTTGTCTTGCGAATCCGCGCCCCAGTAACCGAGATTGATTCCAAGCCGCATAACCATCCTCCCTGTTTACAGGGTCAGTACCACACGCCCCTGAATGTTTCCGTTTTTCATCTCTGCGAAAATCTGATTGATGTCAGCAAGCTGACGGGTTTCGATCCGGCAGCGCAGTTTGCCCTCAGCCGCCAGCGCGAGCAGTTCGCGCAGATCATCGCGCGTGCCGACGGCTGAAGCGACAATGCGCAATTCGCCGGACACCATCGCCACAGTTGAAACGCTGATCGGTTCGGGCGACATGCCGACCACGGCCAGCGTGCCGCCGCGACGCAACGCGCGCTGCGCGGTTTCATAAGCGGCGCGACTGCCCGAAGTGACCATTGCCACGTGCGCGCCGCCGCGTGCTTTGACTTCCTTGTGCGCCTGCGTTGTCGCGGCATTCACCGTCCAGTTGGCTCCGCATTCGCGCGCGAGTTGCAGCTTCTCTTCGTTGAGATCAACCGCGCCGACTTCCACGCCCATCGCCCGGCCAAGCTGCACGGCCAGATGCCCCAGGCCGCCGACGCCAAAGACTACCAGCCGCTGACCCGGTTGAATGCCCGAAGACTTGAATGACTTATAAACCGTCAGCCCCGCGCACAGCAGCGGCGCGACTTCTTCAAAACTCAGGTTGTCAGGAATCCGCGTCGTGTGGCTCGCCTTTGCTTTGAGGTATTCAGCAAAGCCGCCATCAACCGTGCAGCCCGTGATTTTTTGTTTGAGGCATAAAGTTTCGCGGCCCGCCAGACAGAATTCGCATGCGCCGCAGGTGTCATGCAACCAGGGCACGCCGACGCGATCACCAATACTGAAGCCTTCAACGCCCGCGCCAATAGCTTCAACCGTGCCGGTGACTTCGTGACCGAGCACGAGCGGCAGTTTCGTAATCGGTTTGAGCATGTCCCATTCGCCTTCGGCCAGGTGCAGATCGGAATGACAAACACCGCAGGCCACGACTTTGATGAGCAGTTCACCGGCTTCAGGTTCAGGCCGGGTCAATTCTTCAATAGCCAGCGGTTGTCCGAGTTCATGCAAGACGGCTGCTTTCATGATGATTTCTCCAGAAGATATTTTCAGCCACGAATGAACACGAATTTACACGAATGAAATCTGTCAGGCCGGAGGTTTGCTGATTCTGCTTCGTGTAAATTCGTATTCATTCGTGGCTTGAGATAAACGCTTAACCCGCGATGGTGATGCCGCCGTCAATGACCATTGTCTGGCCGGTCATCCAGGCGCCTGCGCGTGAAGCCAGGAAGACCGCCGCGCCGGCGATGTCTTCGGATTCACCGATGCGGCGCAGCGGCGTCATCGCTTCAGCCGCTGCCAGCGTCTTCGGGTTCTCCCACAAGGCTTTCGCAAAATCAGTTCTGACCAGGCCCGGCGCGATGCAGTTGACGCGGATGTTGTACGGACTCCATTCGACCGCGAGGTTGCGCACAAGCTGCATGTCGGCAGCCTTTGAAATCGCATAGAGGCCGAGCATCTGCGAGCCTTTCAATCCGCCGATGCTGGAAACGATGATTACCGCGCCATCCTTTCGCTCGGCCATTTCGGGCAGCGTCATGTTGCAGAGCCACAGATTGCTGCGAATGTTGGAGTCCATAATTTTCGTGAAGACTTCATCGCTCGCCCCGGCCATCGGGCCGAAGTAAGGATTGACTGCCGCGTTGCAGACCAGAATATCAATCTGCCCGTAACGCCTGCGCGTTTCAGCCACCAGATTTTCAAGCTCCGGTTTTTTGCTGATGTTGCACGGAATCGCTGCGGCTTCCAGGCCTTCGGCTTTGATCGCCTTCGCCACTTCGTCGCACATCTCAGCCTTGCGGCTTGAGACAATTACCTTCGCGCCAGCGCGGGCCAGTTCTTCGGCAATCGCGCGGCCAATGCCTCTGGTTGATCCGGTCACGATGGCAACCTTGCCGGTCAGATCGAAGATTGAACTGGTCATTGATTTTTCCTTTCGGTTGCAGCGGGACAGTACAGGGAGCGGTAGCGACCTGGCGCTTTATAACCCGGTCGCTCACGCTCCCGGTACTGTATCGGTTCAGATGTGTTCAGCTTCAATTGCGCTCGCGGCGGATTTGCCGAGCATGGCGACTGACTGATTGAAGTGCGCAAAGCGTTCGTCGTGCGTGTGGCCGTTGGCGTAGCGCCAGTAAATCTGCTGCAAAATCACGGCGAGGCGGAACAAGCCGAAACAGTAATAAAAAAGCAGATGCGAAACATCGCGTCCGGTCTGTTCGCCGTAACGCGCCGCAATTTCGCGCCGCGTCATTGCACCTTCAAGTTTCGTCACACTGAACGCGCCGGGATGCAGCGGATGTTCATCGTTCGCTTCGACCCAGTAAGCCAGCGTATTGCCGAGATCCATCAGCGGATCGCCGATGGTGCACATCTCCCAGTCGAACACGGCGACGATGCGCGTCGGGTCTTGCGGATCGAGCATCAGATTGTCGAACTTGTAATCGTTGTGAACCACTGCCGCGCCGCTTTCTGTCGGAATGCGTTCAGTGAACCAGGGCATGATCCGTTCGATTTCTGGATGCTCGTCAGTCTTCGCGTTCTGGTAGCGTTTGATCCAGCCTTCGACCTGGCGCGTGGCGTAACCTTCAGGTTTGCCCAGGTCGCTGAGGCCCGCCGCTTCGTAATCAACGCCGTGCAGCGTCGCCAGGTTGTCAATCACCGCTTCGCAGATGCGGCGCACCTGCGGCGGATCGAGCGTGACGCCTGCGGGCGGCGCATTGCGAATGACCAGCCCGCGCCGACGCTCCATCAGATAAAACGGCGCGCCGATCACCGCTTCATCTTCGCAGTAAGCGTAAGGACGCGGAGCCGGGCCGTAAACGCGACACAGCTTCGACAGCACGCGATATTCGCGGCCCATGTCGTGCGCTGATTTGACGCGATTGCCAAACGGCGGGCGACGCAACACCAGTTCCTGTTCGCCCGCGCGCAGCAGGTAAGTCAGATTCGAGTGCCCGCCGGGAAACTGTTCGATCACGAGCGGCCCGGTGAAGTCAGGCAGGTTTTCCCTGATCCATATTTCCAGCCGCGCCGCATCCAGTTCTTCGCCGGAACGAACAGGTCGGGTTGAATCACTGGTTGTCGAGTCACTCATCATCGCTGATTTGAAACAATGCTTACGGCAGTTCGCGGAGGCGGATGTTTTTGAATTCGATGGGCGCGCCCTCAGACTCAAGGCACAGATAACCCGCGCGCGGTTCACAGTTGTTTCCGCCCGACACCTCTTCGCCATTGACCCACAACCGCACTTCGCCGTTGATGGCGCGGACGTAGTAATGATTCCATTCGCCGACGCCCTTGCTGAGCTGTTTGCGCGGAAAGCTGCGCGACCCGTTGGGCGACAGCGGCGGGAAAGGATTCATCTTCGACTTGCCGACCGCAAAGACATCGCCGTTTGTCGTGAACCAGTCGCCTTTCTTGCCCGACTGCTTTTCGTACTGTTCCCTGAAACCGTGATCGAGCGCCTGCACTTCGATGCCGTATTGTGGCAGCGTGTCAGGCTTCAGATTTGTCAGCGCCGCTTCCGGCGCCCACACGAAGACGCCCGAATTGCCGCCCGAACGCAGGTGCCGCCATTCGATCACGAGTTCGAAGTTGGTGAACTGCTGCCGCGTGCGCATCACGCCGATGGGTTTGCCTGAACAGGTCAGCAGCCCGTCCTTCCACGTCCAGGTGTCTTCATAGCAATTGACGTTGGCAAAGTCCTGTTCACCAAGCGACCGCCAGCCCGGCCCCGTCCCGTCCACGAATGCGCGCGGCGGCTGAGGCGGCCTCTGCGCTGTGCCGAGGCCGAGCAACACAGCCGCAGCAATCAATGCTGGAAACAGCAGGACAGATATTCGTTTCATGATTGACTCCCTGAAGATCAATAGCATTGAATTAAGGAAAAAAGGGCCGTCCCCTGGAGCGCG
>CAYWDW010000181.1:0-8590 GCA_964457105.1 uncultured Heliobacteriaceae bacterium | reverse complement strand
GGAAGTGCCTCATGGGGAGGCCAAGCGGCCTCCCCATATTTGTCCAAACTCGTGTATAGCGATTACCTCTCACGAGGTTTTGAAAACCAGCGCATAAACATCACCTTTGATGCGGCTTCTTTTGCAGCCACATCTGGAGCGGGGAAGCTCTCGGTAACAGGGCAGGGAATCGTTGATTATTCCTTTCGCTGGTACTACGCCAGTGATGGCGACGACGGAGACATCGCCAGCAAAACAAAAACTGAGCTTACGCTTACGGCGTACCCGGATGTGGAGGCTTCTCTACAGGACAAAAAATGAATTTGATGTGTGGGCTTGACGGCTAAAGTCATCGTGCGGTTAGACTTTCGGTTGACCAAAACTGAAAGGAGATCGCACGATGACCTATATTCGCTCGCTTGAGTAAGTGTTGCCTGGAAATCTCCCCTAGCACAAGGCGCGCATCAAATTTGTGGCGCGCTTTCTCCTCGCGCTCTACTGCCGGTTCGGCGCAGGTCGAGTTGAACTACAAACGACGGCAACGCTTCCTGCGCGAGTTTCGATCTGCCGGATGCTCAACTTGCCGGGTTTATTGTCGGGATCTGGCAAGCGCGTGTCAAAGAACTGAAGCTCAGGAAACATAGCTCTCCGCCGAAGAGCATCTTCCGCTGCAGACTCGACATCCTGTGTCGGCTGGTGACGAACTTCGGGCGCTTCGATTTGTCTGGCGGAAAGCTGTCCATCTTTTGCCCTGTCGTCAGTGATCGGTTGTGGTCAGCAGGCTGACTTCTGCTTCAGTTTTCGTCCGTTCAGTCCCGGGTTTTTCGCTGATTACTTTTTCTGCTGCCAGCGGCAGCGTGATTTGGAACTCGGCGCCTGCGCCGGAGGCGCTTTCCAGGGTGATTGCGCCCTGATGTTCGCGGATGATCTGATGCACGACCGTCAGTCCGAGGCCGCTGCCGCGCCCGCGCTGTTTGGTGGTGAACAGTGGATCGAAGATGCGGCTGCGAATTTCTTCGCTGATCCCGGAGCCTGTATCGCGGCAGGTGACGCGCACCGTGTGAGCGATGATTTCCGTTTTGAAAGTCAGTCGTCCGCCCTGCGGCATGGCGTCGAGGCTGTTGTTGATCAGATTGATGAAGACCTGCTGAAGCTGCTCGCCATCGCCGGGCACTGACGGGTTCGCCTGGTCGAGCGCGGTCATCAGTTCGACCTGGCGCGCGGCAAGCGTCGGCGCGGTGAGTTCAAAGATGCGCCGCAGCAAGGCATTGAGGTCTAGCGGTGCAAGTTCGGGGCGCGGGCGTTTGGTCGCATCCAGCATATTGCGCACGATGCGTTCAATGCGGCCAATCTGCGAACCGATCAGGTCAAGACGTTCCTTCGTTTTCGGATCATCAGTCCTGGCGGTCAGCAATTGCACGTGACCGGAAATCAGATTGAGCGGCGTGCCGACTTCGTGCGCGAACTGCGCGGCGAGTTGTCCGGTTGCGGCCATCCGCTCAAACCGGCTCAGTTCGCGCTGCAAATCGAAGAGCGCGGCATTGACCTCTTCAAGCTGCGCGTTGCGGTCGGCCAGTTCCGCCGTCGCTTCCTGCACGCGCTCTTCCAGCCGCTTCTGATAGGCTTCGCGTTCAGCCGTCATCGCGCGCAGGCGCAGCACCATATGATTGAAGTCAGTCGCCAGCCTGCCGAATTCATCGTGTGCGCGCACCGGCACTGACACTTCAAGGTCGCCGTTTCTGACCCGCCCCATCGTTTGCAGCAGATCAGTCACCGGCAGCAGGATGACCTGGCTGAAGAGAAAATAGAGTTGCGCCATAATGGAAATGATCGCCGCCGCCAGCAGCGCCATCGCCAGCCAGACCAGCCGCCGCGCCAGCGCCGAAAATATCCGGCGCCGAATCGTCAGCGTCACGACACCCTCAAAGGTCGTCTTGTCTTTTTTGTCCTTGTCGAGCATCGGCGCGGCAGCAAAAATCACGCGCCATTTCTCACCGTCAAGCGCAACTTCGCGGGTGCGCGAAATGGTCCTGCCCTGGCGCAGCAGCGCGAGGTCGCTGTCGTGAATTTCTTCGCTGCCGTGCGGCTGAACCTCGTCGCTGCTTTTTTGTTCCGGCACTGAAATGACTTCGTGCAGGGCGCGTTTTTTTTCAGCCGAAGAGACGCGAATCTGTTCGATCTCGCCGTCGTGCGCGTCCATAAAAACCTGCGCGTAGCTGCGCTGCGCGGCCAGATCAACGGTATTCGAGAGCCGGTCAGCGAGCTGCTCAACCCAGCGCCGCGTCAGTTCTTCCTGTTCGTGCTGCTCAATCTCGCGCGTGGTGGAAATGAAAAAATAGACGACCACCAGCAGCACAGCGGTCAGCAGCGCCGAAACCAGCAGCGTGGTCCGGGTGTAAAGATTGAGCGGTTTCATAGTGTCACTTCAGGCAGCAGACTGCGCACATCATAACACGGAGTCAGTCAGACGATGGGGGCCGCAGACCGCGAGATGACGGAACAAACGTAACACTTCAGGCTGGCATCAGTTCTGTTCCGTGCGGCCCCGTTCACTCCGTTTGTTCTGTCATCTCGCGGCCTTGTCATTTCATTCTGCTGCGTGCCAGATTGCTGCCCGGCGGTTTCGGTTACGGCGCGCTGTGCTATAATTCAGTGCCTGTGGTGACCGCCCGGTCAACCGGACGAGAAATCCCCCTGCGGTGCCCGCTCTTCAATGAACGACGCCACCAAACGATTATGGACGACCAGAATGATGCGGCTTCCGCGCACCGCGGAACAGCAGGCCTCCAAGCTGATTGACGGCCTGTCGCCGCGTTCCCGCTTCATCATTCCTTACGTGCTGCTCAGCCTGCTGACTCCGCTGCTGGTTTCACCGGATATTTTTTCGCTCTTCAGTTACAGCGTGCCCGAAGGGGTGCTGCATTTTATCGGGCTGAGCCTGGTCGCGGCCATTATTTATTTTGCCCTGCTGCAGGCCGCCGGACGCATGCAGACCGGGACGGTCAAGCCGCGTTCTGCTTTCTGGATTGCGAGCCTGGCGATTCTCGGTCAGGCGGCAGTCATTCGCTTCGGGCTGGCCGTCGTCACGGTGCTGAGCGGGAACCACGAAGCGCGCCGCTTTGGCGATTCCTTTGCCGATCAGTTTGCGATTCCGTTTGCCGCCTGCGCGCTGGTGCTGTCGCTGCTGCTTGGCAGTCAGATGGCGCTGATTGCCGCGCTCATCGTCGCGCTTTTTACCGGCCTGATGATGATGAATTCAAGCGGCATGGTGATTGCGCTTTATGCGCTGACGAGTTCGATCATTGCGATTTACCGGGTCGAACGCTACCGCACGCGCAACACGATTACGAAGGCAATTCTTGGCATCGGGCTGGTCAATGTGGTGATGAGCCTGGCGATTCTGCTGATTGCCAATCGCGCGCTGACCTGGCATCTGGCTTTTGAATCGGTCTTTATGGGTCTGCTTGGCGCGCTGATTACGGCGGGCATCGCCAGCGTTGTGACGCCCGTTTATGAATCAGCCTTCGGCGTGCTGACCGATATGAAACTGCTGGAACTTTCCAACGCCGACAACCCGCTGCTGCGGCAACTGGCGATTCGCACGCCTGGCACGCATCATCACTCGTCGGTGGTCGCCACGCTGGCCGAAGCCGCGGCCAAGGCGATTGGCGCGAATGCGCTGCTGGCGCGCATTGCCTGTCTTTATCACGATGTCGGCAAGATGGCCGCGCCGCGCATGTACATTGAAAATCAGCAGGGCCTGCAGAATCCGCACGACAAGGTGGACCCGATTGACAGCGTGCGCATCATCACGGGTCACGTGCGGCGCGGCATCAAAATGGCGCAGGAAGCCGGATTGCCGCCGCAAATCACTGGCTTCATTCCGCAGCATCACGGCACGCGCGTTTTGTCGTACTTTTATCACAAGGCGCGCACGCAGGCCGAAGCGCGCGGCGAGACTGTCAACATTGACGATTTCCGTTACCCCGGCCCGAAGCCGCAAACGAAGGAGGCCGCCATTCTGATGCTTGCGGACGGCGCGGAAGCCTCGGTGCGCTCGCTCGAAGAACCGACGCCGGAAAACATCCGCCTGATTCTCGACAAGATCATCAACAACGTGATTCAGGACGGCCAGTTCGATGAGTGCCACATTACGCTGAAAGAGATCAGCGCCATTCGTGAAGCGCTCATCAACACGCTGATCGGCATTTATCATCAGCGCATCAGCTATCCCGGCTTCAATCCGCCCGGTGAAAACAAGGGTTCCGGCGACACCTCGCCGCCGGGCGCTGAAACAAAAGCCGACCTGAACGGCGACACGACGAACCTGCACCGCACGGAGCCAGGCCCGCAGTCGTCATCACCGCAGGCGCACGTGCAGCGCCGGTAAACGATCCCGACAAAATCAGATGAATCATCAGCCTCTTTACCTCGGAGTTGATCTTGGTGGCACACAGCTTCGCCTTGCCGCGGTCACCAGCGCAGGCCAGGTTGTTTCTGACATTCTCAGTGTGCGCACCGGCCCGGCTTTCAGTCCCGATGAACTGTGTCGGCAGCTTGGCGAACTCACGCAGGCTGTGCGAAGTCAGACCGGCGCGACTGAATTTGCCGCGCTGGGCCTGGGCATTACGGGCGCGATCAATCGCGGCGTGATGTCGCAGTCGGCGTTTTTACCGCTGCTCGATGGGATTGATATTCCTGCGCTCGTGGTGCCCGTGCTGAATTGTCCGGTTACGGTCGAAAACGATGCGCGCTGTTTCGTGCTGGCTGAGGCGCGTTTCGGCGCGGCGCGTGGGGCGCGGGACGTGTGCGGCATCACGCTTGGCACCGGCGCTGGTGGCGGCGTGATGGTTGACGGCAGGCTGATTCACGGCGCGTCGGCGCAGGCGGGCGAAGTCTGGAACATCCCGCTGCGCGGCAAATACCTGGAGTATTTTCTGTCCGGTTTCGGGGTGGTGCGTGAATACTGCGCCGCCACAGGCAGGCCCGATGACGGCTCGCTCGACAGCGCACAGATTGCCGCCCTGGCGCGACCGGGCGACGCATCTGCGCGCGCAGTGTGGGCCTCGTTTGGCGACGATCTTTACGCGCTCTGCCAGACGATAATTTCGCTGCTCGATTCTGAAGTGATCGTCATCGGCGGATCACTCGCCAAAGCGCGTGATCTTTATCTTGATGAAGTGAGCTTGAAACTCGGCACAATGGCTGCGCGCGTTCGCTTTGCCGAACTTGGCGATGCCGCCGGCCTGATCGGCGCCGCCGCCCTCAACATCCCCGCGGCTGATTGACCATTCACCATTCATCATTCACCACTGACCATTATGCGTATTTACGCGAAACCATGCCGCTACGAATAATGGTGAATGGTCAGTGGTGAATGTGTCCGCTTTATGTGGTGAACGTTTGTTTGAACTCAGCCGAATTTTTTCGTAACTCCAGCCAGGTCTCAAACACTTCAGGAGTCTGCAGCCAGATGGTGAACCATTGGGCCATTTCGGCATACACGGCGCGCTCGCGCGGATCGGTTTCGGTCTGGGCGGCGAGTTCGAGGGCGTGGCGTTTGGCGCTCAGGACGGCTTCGCGGGCCGCGCGCAATCCGGCCCGGTCGCGTTGTTTTTCATATCTGCGGCACAATTCATCAATTCCGCTAATGGCTGATTCAGCGGCGGCGAGCGTCGTGCAGCGCAGCACATCAACGAAGCGGCGATGATAACGCTCGGTCGGTGAACGCATCGCCAGCACCTGATCGAAGCGCACCGGGATGTCCTCTTCGGCAAAGACGCGGGCCATTTCTGCCGGACTCATCGCGCCGCCTTCACCGAATTCCGCGACCAGACCTTCGTTAATGATGGCGATTTCGCGCGCGGTGACTTCGCCCATCGCTTCGCGGTCATAAATTTCCAGCACCATCTCTTTCTTCGTTCGGCGTTTCATCAGCGATGATTCGATCTGTCTTCAGACTGCTGCACGCTTGCGATGAAAATCTCGTTGAGCGTCGGCTCGACCATTTCAAAACGGGTCAGGTTCGCGCCGCTCGTGACCAGGTGGCGCAGCAGTTCCTGCGCGTTCGCGCCGTCCTGCAGCGTGACTTCAAAGTGGTATTGCAGGCGACTGAGGTTTTTGATGAGCGGCGAATGATCGAGCAGGCCATCCAGATTTTCGCCTTCAAGCGCGATGGCGCGATGACCGAAGCTGCGTTTGATTTCGCGGATGTGGCCGCTCAGCACTTTGCGCCCGCGATTGATCAGGCAGATTTCATCGCACAGTTCCTCGGCCTGCTCCATCAGGTGAGTTGAAAAGATGATCGTTTTGTGGCGGCGTTTGAGATCCTGCACGACCTCCTTGAGCAGGTTGGCATTGATCGGATCAAGGCCGGAAAAAGGCTCATCAAGGATCACCAGGTCAGGGTCGTGCAGAATGGTCGAAACGAACTGCACTTTCTGCTGCATGCCTTTTGACAACTCTTCCCACTTCTTGTTTTTCCATTCGCTCAGGCTGACGCGCTGCAGCCAGTCATCAACAAGCGGTTCGGCTTTGGCCCGGCTCAGGCCTTTGAGTTCGGCAAAGAAAAGCAGTTGCTCGCCGACCTTCATCTTTTTGTAGAGGCCGCGATCTTCGGGCAGATAACCGACGCGCTCCTGCAGTTCTGCGGTCATGCGGTGGCCGAACAACTGCACTTCGCCGGCATCAGGGATGGTGATGTTGACGATCATTCTGATCGTCGTGGTTTTGCCCGCGCCGTTGGGGCCGAGCAGGCCGTAAATGCAGCCGGGCCTGATTTCAAGTGACAGATCATTGACGGCGACAAAATCGCCGTAGCTTTTGCGAATGCTGGAAAGGGTGACAGCGTTTGGCATACGAGAGCTTTACGACTCCGTTCTGAAACTGGTTTCTGATGATTGACGACTGGTGACTGCTTTCAGCGAAGATAATAACCGAAGCGGGTTGTGGCGTAACAGGATGGACGATTGATTCTGACGCGGGTGCGGCGATAACGGCCATCGCGCTGCGCGTCCTGCGGCGTGAAAAAGATGATGTACTGATTCTGCAGCTCGTCAGCGACTTCCTGGTAAGCGTCAGCCAGGTTTTCAAAACGCTGCGGCAGAAAGATGCGGCCTCCGGTTTCTTCAGCGATGCGGGTCAGGTTGCGCTCGCTTTGCTCAAGCGCTTCAAGCGACAGCTTCAGGCCGTCAATGCGCGTTTGATTGACGGCGCGCGGGTCGGCGCTGTGTTCGTAAAAATCGAGTTCCTGCAAACTGGCGCGGCGCTGCATGCGTGTTTTGCTGATGACATAAACCGGCGCTTCAGCTTCGACGAGGGCGCGCAGGGCCGCGTCAAAACTCTTGCTGCCGCGCCCGCTGTCAATGCCGTCAGTAAAGACGATGACCGCCTTGCGGCCTTCGATCCGGCTGAGTTGTTCGTGCGCGGCGAGGTACATGGCGTCATTGAATTTCGTGAACAGACCGGTGCCGATCCGGTTGAGCGCGCGTTTGAGCGCCGTGCGGCTCGTCGTCCAGTCCATAACGAGTTCGACTTTGTCATCAAACCGAATCAGTGAAAGGCTGTCAGCCGCGTTCAGCTTTTCAGCAAAGCGCAGCGCGGTCAGCTTGAAATCGTCAAGTTCGCGCTGCACGCTGCTGCTCGTGTCAATCATCAGCAGCACATGCACCGGCAGGCGTTTGAGCGCGAATGAGGTCAGTTGCTGGCGCACGCCGTCTTCATAAACTTCAAAGTTTTCGGCCTTCAGATCGGGCACAAAGCGTCCGGCGCGGTCGCGCACCGTGACCGGCAGCAGGACTTCGGTGGTTTCAACTGAGATTGCGGATTCGGCAGGCGGCGTTTCTGTCGGCTTATCAGTCGCCGGTTTCTGCTGAGGAGGTTTTTCAGCCGGACGCGAAGCCTGAGCGGAAAGACAGACCGGGCAGGCCAGCAGCGCGATGAGCAGGAATAACAAGCTGCGGGATGGCTTCCTCATAACGACGCTGAAGGATTGACGGGATTACCTGCGGACATCCTCCATCGCCTCGGTCATCGCTTTGATGATGCGTTCACTGACGCGATTGCGGCGCAGTTCGCCCAGTGATTTGGCCGACAGATCAAAATCAACCTGCGTGATTTCGATCTTGCGCAACACGGTGCCTTCTGAAAATCCGGCCTGCACCATGTCAATGACGGCGTGGTTGTCCAGTTTCGGTGCGCGTTCAAGTCGCGGTTCGCTGCTTTCTTCCGACGGGCGAATGATGCGCACGGTGGCGGTGCCGGTCGTTTCGTTCTGGCTGGTTTGTTCGCCGTTGTTGCCAGCGCCGCGTGAACGAGTGCGGCCCTGCGACCCGGAGCCGGAACCGAAGATCGGAGTTTCATGCTGCTGTTTCGGTTCGCTGCGGGTGGTTCGTTTGTCACGCAGCGAACCGAGGCGCGATGAGCCGGAATTGAAAAAGGCTTCGTCGTCAGCCGTGAAGAACTCGTCATCGCGCAATGACGACGCGCTCTGCAGGCCGGCGGTCAGCGCCTGGCGTTCGATCATTTCTGAAATGACTCGTTCGCTGACGCCGCTGCGCTTGAGTTCGATCAACTGACTGGTTGACACATCAAAGGCCGTCGGCGAGGTGCG
>CAYWDW010000180.1:0-8658 GCA_964457105.1 uncultured Heliobacteriaceae bacterium | reverse complement strand
GCGGGCGCACGGTTCACGTCACTTCCAGCACGAAGATCAAGGAAGAGTCAGGCCCGGTCGCGGTCGGTTCCTTCGTCTCAGTTGAAGGTGTGCGGCAAAGCGACAATTCAATCAACGCCACTGAAATCGAAGTTGAGAAAGTGTTCTGCCAGTTCTGCGGAGACCTGGGGTTCACCCGGTTCTTCGGCACGATCAGCGACCTGCCGAACACGCCGGGCTTTACTGGTGAATGGACGGTCAACACGCAGAAATTCCTGGTCACCAGCCAGACCGTCATCAATCAGGAACACGGCCCGGTCGCCGTCGGCGCGCTCGTTGAAGTGTTCGCCATCAAAGTCAACGAGGTGCTGACCGCCGTCAAAATCGAAGTCAAACAACCCGGCGGCGACAGCCAGGGTTTTGTCAGATTCGTAGGCGTGGTCCATGCCCTGCCCGCCGTGCAGAACCTGATCGGCGACTGGACGGTTGGCACCCGCACGATTCACGTCACCGATGCGACCCGCATCAACACGGAACGCGGCCCGGTCGTCGCTGGCGCGATTGTCGAAGTCAAAGGCAACCTGCGCAGCGACGGTTCGATTGACGCCACTGACATCGAAGTCAAAACGGACCTTGTCGTGCCGCCCGGCTCGGTTGGCTTCACGATCTTTTTTGGCCGGGTCAGCAGTCTGCCGAATGACAACATCGGTGACTGGACTGTGGCGGGCAGAACTGTGCATGTGACGACGGGCACGAAGATCGAACAGCGGCGCGGCACGCTCGGCGTCGGGTCGCTGGTTGAAGTCAAAGGCTTCCTGCGCAGCGACGGCTCGGTGGACGCGACAAAAATCACCGTGAGGGCCACCACGATTGGCGGCGGCCCCGTCACGCTGATTGAATTCATCGGCAAAATCACCGCGCTGCCGTCCACGACCAACCTGACCGGCGACTGGGCGGTTGATGGCCGGACGGTGCGCGTCAGCGACATTACACGC
This sequence comes from uncultured Heliobacteriaceae bacterium, assembly GCA_964457105.1. Classification (GTDB taxonomy): domain Bacteria; phylum Acidobacteriota; class Blastocatellia; order RBC074; family RBC074; genus DASRDU01. Next base: position 7,684 of record CAYWDW010000180.1, on the reverse strand, counting down.
ATCAGACGGCACAACGGCGCCGTCGAACTCGGCGCGCTCGTCGAAGTCAGAGGCGCGCGGCAACCCGACAATTCGGTTGATGCCATCACCATCGAAGTCAAACCATCGAGCAGCTTCATGTCGTTCGCTCCGCTGACCTCGGTCAGCGCGGGCAGCTACCAGGCTGACAGCGGTTCCGAATCAATTATGGCTTCGTTTGGCAGCAATCTGTCGGCGACCACACAGGCGGCCACCACGCTGCCGCTGCCGACGACGCTCGGCGGGGTGAGCGTGCTGGTGGACGGCCAGCCGGCGGGACTGTTTTTCGTCTCGCCCACGCAGATCAACTATCTGGTTCCGACCGACACCGCTTCGGGCGATGCTCAGGTCACCGTAATGAACGGGAATAGCGTGGTGGCGCAGGGCCGGCTTTCGGCTCCCGGCGTTGCTCCGAGCCTGTTCACCGCCGATGCCAGCGGTCAGGGCTTACCTGCCGGGCTGTTGTTGCGCGTCCGCGCGAATCAGCAGCAAAGCTACGAACCGCTGGCTCGGTTTGATGTTGCTCAGAACAGAATGGTCCCGGTTCCGATCACACGGAACAATGGTGACACGCTGTACCTGGTGCTGTTCGGTTCCGGCTTCCGCAATGCGCCGGACAGTGATGGCAACAGCGGCAATGGCGTGGCAGAAAACGTGGAGGTCACGATTGGCGGCCTCAGCGCCCCGGTAGTCTTTGCCGGTCCGGCGCCGGGTTATGCCGGTCTTGATCAGCTTAACGTGCAGATTCCGGCTGAGGTCACGGCTGGCGCGCAACTCACCCTGGTCATCAAAGTCAGTGACGGCCAGGGGGTCATGCTGCGCAGCAACACCGTGACCGTCGCCATCCAGTAAGCGCTGTGCTGGTGCAGGCGGGCAGTTCGCTGTCCGCCTGAGGTGTCGGCCTGCTGCAACCGGATGAGCTGTCTGGGGGCAAGGACAGCTCATCCGGCCTGCAGCAGACTGGCACCGCGCCAGCCACGCCCAGCCAACAGGCGCGATGCTGCCAGGTGAGGGAGGAAGCATCGCGCTTGTTGTGTTTTCAGGATGTGCGGAGTCACGGTTTGCGCCCAATGGCGAACAGGCTTTGCGACGAGCGCACGTACATCACGCCGTCTGACAGCGCCGGAGTCGCCATCAGCAGTTCGCCCATCGAACTGGTCGAAAGATGCGCAAACTTCCGGCCCGCCGCAATGACCAGCATCTCGCCGTCTTCATTCGACAAATAAATTCTGCCGTCAGCCGCCACCGGTGACGCGCTGAAGCCGCTGCCCACGAGCGGCAGGCGCTGCCGGTAAATCTCCTCGCCGGTTTTCAGATCGTAAGCATCGAGCAGGCCGTTGTTGGCGAGAACGTAAAGAATACCGTCGTAAACGAGTGGCGTCGGCATATAAGAGCCGCGCCCCGTGCGGCTCCACACCACAGCCTCGCTGCGGCTTTGACCTTCAGGCAAAGTCAGATCGCCGCGCGCGCCGGCCTTCACCACAAAGATCGGGCGTTCAGGCGCGCGGCCACTGACGATGATGAATTTATCGTCAGCAAAAAGCGGCGTCGGCGCAGTGATCTTCGAACTGCGTCCGAGGTGCCACAATTCCCTGCCGGTGCGCGGGTCGTAACCGCGAATAAAATTCGCCGCGTTCGTCACCAGTTCCGGCCCTGCCGAAGTCATCGCCACTGTCGGCGTGCCCCACGAAGGCAGTTCCTGACGCTCGGTCTTCCAGACCTGCCTGCCGGTGTCGGCATCAAGCGCGAGCAGGAACGAATCATCCTGCGTGTCGCATTGCAGGATGACGAGATTGTTCCAGATGATCGGCGAACTCGCCGTGCCCCATTCGTAAGTCGGAATGTCATACGCGCCCAGATTCAACCGGCCCGGATCAGCCTGCCACAAAAAGCGTCCGTTGAGGTCATAGGCATAAACGCCCTGCGAGCCGAACCACGCCACGACGATGCGCCCGTCGGTCGCGGGCGTCGCGTTGGCGTAGGTTGATTTGATGTGACGCTTGTCGAGCGGCACGCCTTCGTGAGCGACGCGCTCCCACAGAATTCTGCCCGTGCGTTTGTCGAGCGCGTAAAGCATCCACCTTTGCGGCGTGCGATCCGGCGAGGCATCGCCATCGCCATACAGCCCCGGCTTGAAACTCGCTTTCGGGTCGCGGCTGACGGCGCTGGTCACAAAGATGCGTGAACCCCAGACGATGGGACTGGAATGCGCGAGGCCCGGAATCGCCGTGCGCCAGCGAATGTTTTCACCCGTTTTGCCGTCCCAGCGTTCAGGCAGATTCTGCCCTTCGGCAACGCCCAGGGCCTGCGGCCCGCGAAACGACGGCCAGTTGCCTTTCGCGCTGCCAGGCTCAGGTCGTTTTGGCGGACGCGCACGGGCAGTCGTGGTGACGTGTCGCGCGGGAATAACTTTTACTTCTTCGGCAGGCGACCAGACGCTGTTGTTGAGAATCATCCGACGCGGGGCGCAGTCATCCGCGATCAACTCGAAGCCGACGCGCTTGCCGTCAATTCGCACCCGATAACGACCGGCGCCGTCACAGCCCCTCGGCGCTTTGGCCGCGACCAGTTCAAGCTCAGTGCCCTTGCTTTTCCAGTTGCCGCCGAGCGCAGGCCAGCCCGTGCCCTCCAGCTTGAACGTGCCGTCGGCATTGAACTGCGCGGCGAACGCGCCGAACTTCAACGGAGTGGAAGGAAGCTGTGCATTCGTTTGTTGACGCGCGCTTGCCAGTTTTGAGGCACCAGCAGTCATAATTGCGCTCGCCAGTAAGATTGCGCTCGCCAGTAAGAAAGAGAAAGAGAGTTTGGTGAAAGCCCTTATTTTCATTTGCATCATTACCTTTTTTCCGGCCCGTGAGGCTGTGCCACGCTCGAAATCAGCCCAGCCAGCCGGCCCATCCGGCAATCGTGAGCAGAACACCGGCCAGATACAGCAGCCCGAAAATCAGCTTGTTGTGTCGCGCCACCCACAGCGGCAGGTAGATGTCGAAGTTATCACGACGGTCGTCGGTATACTTCGCCGCGACTGCCGTCAGCGGGCAGCGCAGGCGATTCGCCGCAAGGATCAGGACCTCGATCAATACGACGCCTGCCAACACTGCCGCCAGGTCATAACGCCGCTGTCGGCAGAAAATCGGAATGGCGACAATGCATCCGGCAAAGAAGGCCCAGACAACAGTGTGAATGACTTTCACCGCGCGAAGCGAGGCATCTGGTGTCATAACCATCTCGACGCGTGTTTGAGAAGCGGCACCGGTGTATTGCCCACGCAACAGGGATCGCGGTATTCTTGCAGACGAGGTAACGTGTTATGGAAATCACCTTCAATGCTTTCATCCCGGACGATGTCGCCGCCGACATTCAGAATGGTTCCAACACGCCACTGCCGCGCCGCCTGCTCGAACTCGCGGCCATCCAGGCGCACGAAACGGGACTCATCACCAGCCGCCAGGTGCAGGAGATGCTCGGCCTGGCTGACCGCGAAGAACTGTTTGCGTTTTTCAAAGCGCATGATGTGCGCGACCAGAGTTTCACAATGGAAGAGATTGCAAGGTCAGCACACACCGCCCAAAGTCGTGCAATGGATTCAGCGAGCGCCCGCCTGGCTTGAAGTGCGGCAAGCCGACACTTCACTGTTTACGCCGCAACGCCACATTCAGCCGGGCGAACACGAAGCCATTGCGCCGACTATCGAATTGCACGCTGACGCGCTGCTGGCGGATGACGGCGACGCCATCAAAGAAGCGCAGCGGCTCAACCTCCCGACAATTCGCCTCTTCACGATTCTCGAGAGCGCCGCCGAACTGGAACTCCTCGACCTGCCTTCCGCCATCGCCCGAATGCAACAAACGACGTTTCGCCTGCCGCCCGACACGATTATTGACGCGATGCTTAAGCGTGACCGATTGCGGAAGCTGAATTGGGGAACGCAGCAAAATTGAACCGGCTGCTTCTTCAGTACCGTCAGCTTCAGATCCGACGGATCCTGCCGCGAAGACAGAAGAGGTAAAACTCGTTTTTTTCGGCGTGCTTTCTGCTGCCCGGCCTGAAGCTACACAATGGCCGGACCGTATGCAATACTTCAAGCCCCTCAGACAGTTTTCAACGCTACATTCGCAGCCGTGACAGCCTTTACTGCCAGCAATCCTGGGGCAAAGGCAGAAGCGGTTCCCTGTTCAACTACCATCCAGGAAAGGAGACTGACCAATGGAATTCAATGCTGATGTGATGAAAAGCCTGCTCGAAAATCTGACCGGATTTACCTTGAAAGTGATCGGGGCGCTTGTCCTCTGGTTCATCGGTAGCTGGATCATCAAACTGCTGGTGGAAAACCTGATTGTGCGCGGAATGGTTCGCCAGAAAGTTGACGCGACCATTGTGGGATACGTGCGTTCCACGCTGGGCGTCATTTTGAAAATTACGCTGGCGATAGCGATCCTGGGCTTGTTTGGAGTTCAGACAACCAGTTTCGCGGGTATTCTGGCTGCGGTCACCCTGGCTGTGGGCGTGGCCTGGAGCGGGTTGCTGTCGAACTTCGCCGCCGGGGCTTTCCTGGTCATCCTGCGCCCGTTCAGAGTCGGCGATTTCATCTCGGCGGGCGGCGTCATCGGCTCCGTCGAAGAGATCGGTCTGTTTGTCACGACGCTCAACACGATGGATAACGTGCGCACCTTTGTCGGCAATAACAAAATCTTCGCTGACAACATTCAGAACTTCACCTCCAACGCCTACCGCCGCGTTGATCTGGTAGCGCAACTCGATCACAGCACCGATCACCGGGCCGCGATCTCGCTGCTGAAAGGAAAGCTGTCGCAGATTCCCAATGTGCTGTCTGAACCGCAACCGGATGTCGAGATCCTGACCTTTACCCCGCTGGGGCCGGTGCTGGCGGTGCGGCCTTATGTGCATAACGATCATTACTGGCAGGTCTATTTTGACACCAACAAGCTGATCCGGGAATCGTTCGGCGCGGCAGGTTATGCTGTGCCGCAGCAGCATTTTGCCGTGGCCAGCGGGAACTGAGAGACCCTGCCGGGTCTCGTGGCAAGCACCGACGGGGCGGCGCTTTGCCGACTGCGTTCGACGATGCGCTGATAATCGCTTTCACTCATCACTCTGTTCCACTTGTGAGTAAAGATCCCCACCGCAAGCAGCGGGGCTTTTCAGCGGAAGATGCTTCTTTTTTGAAGCATTCATCCTCGCCGCAAGCAGCGAGGCATTCTGCTGGTCTTAGTAAAGACAGGCGAGCCTGACCCCGGCTCGCCTGTCTTTACCGTCACAGCTTTCTTCACCTTTGTCCGTAATGCGCTGCGGCGCTCGCTTGAAGCGCATCTGCAGGAGTTGCAGCACGTTTGCCTTTTGGTTTTTCAATTCGCCTTTTTTGATGCCTCGTTTCTCGCCGACTCGTTCGGCACAGGTGGTAAATTCCATAGCTTTCTCCTTCCGAGCCAGGCGCTCGAAAAACAATTTGCGATGCAGGTGTTCTGGCCACGTCATCACTTCTTCGAGAAAGCGCATCACCCACAAAGCTTCGCTCTCTTCCATCCCGCTCGCTTCCACCACGTCCTGCAACACCATCCGCAAATCATACCGACGGTTCATATCGTCGCCCGTCGTGCGCGCGGGCAATGAACGCGAACGGAGTTTGGTAGCAGGTGTAATGTTTCAAATGAACGAGCCGCGTTGCAAGGCTTTTCCGGGGTCATACCAAACTGCATCAACGAAAGCCTGCACCTCCTGCACGAACCGCCAGATGATTTCAGGATCAATCGGAGATTCCTTATGCTGCCGCTGGACTTCACTATAAACGCTCCGTTTCTCAAAGGGCAGGCGTTTGGTATGGCGCAGGAGAAAGACGTTATCGAGTGCGGTCAGTCGGCAGTCTTCGGGTTCCATATCCAGATATTCAACCAACAGGTAATAGCGCGAAGTCGGACAGCCTTGTTTGAAACGCGCGGCTGTCCCAGCCGCTTCCTGAAACATCGTTTTGTCGAGATTGATCTTGCATTCCGCTGCAAGCACGGCCAATACAAGTTGTCCCTTCGTCGTCAACTTGGTGGGAAAAGTTGGCTCGGTTGAGAATTGGTAATGAATGGTTTTACCCAGCGCAAAATCCGTATCTTTTTCTTTGAGCGTAACGGGCGGTTTGCCCCCCAGAGCGGTAATACTATGAGGTGTGAAGGCCAACGACAGGAACGCCGTCTGCGGGCCAACCTCAAGATCGAAAGGCGGCAATCCGGTCAAAATCTTATTCGAAGCAAGATGCACAAGGAATTCTTCCAGAACGGAATTATCGAGTTTCAATTGGCCTTTTTGCCGTTTGATAAAAGCGGAGCCGCGTTTGGCGATTAGTTCAACTTCGAGAAAATCCTTGTATTCGTTCAGCAATCTCGTCATCTCCCGGATGCGGGGTTGCCCAGTAGACTTCAACTTGGTCATCTTCGCGGCCCACGTTTCATAAGCCGCGCGCGCTTCCTGCAAAAGGGCAAAATCGTTGGCGTCGCATTTTGGATTGGCGAGGGCGGCAAGGAGTTTTTCTTTGTGCGGGGTGGCGATCATATGAGTTTAGAGCAAAGCGGGTTTATTGAAAATAGGCGAAGCCTGGATTGATCCCACTGACTCAAGCGCCTCTTCCAAATTGTCGCGGACATCGCCCTCCGCTTTATACAATGCATGCTGCAAAGCGGCGGCGGCTACTTCACGTGCAGCTTCGCTCTTTGTTGGCCCCCCCGTGCGCTGCGCGATCACAATGTCTTCAAAGATCTGCCAGCCAAACCGATTGACGAAGACGCGCTCGTGGCTGCACGAGCGCGTGTACGCGCCATTGCTTGCCAGCAGTGCTTCGGCAATCGCGGAGTTGCCGAAGGGGATGCCACGCACACGCGACTCGCGCCCCAGCACCAGAATCAGCAGTCCATTGGGCGCGAGCGCCTGCGCAAAACTGTTCAGGGCAAGTTCAAGGTCGAGACAGTACTGGATGACCGTCAGAAACCGGTTGCTGCGATGCTTGCGATTGGCCCCGATCTCGCTCTGCGCCACCTTCAGCATGTCAAACCCGACTATCTCAAGTAAGGCGCGATGATTTTGGTGGTAGTTGAAAACATTGATGTACGGCGGGCTGGTGAGAATAACATCGGCGGCCTGCTCGGAAAACAGATGCGCGTTGCGTGCATCCGCCAATGCGACTATCGGCGCTTCCTCGGTTGGCGGAAGTTGCAGCAGCCGGTCGGCCAGAAAGTGAAAAGCGCGCAGCACAGTTGCTACAACGTTGCCATTTTTACTGCCCTCGGCGCGGAAGAGCGTGAGCAGCAAGAGGAGCTTTGTCTGCTTATCCCCCGCTTGTGCGAGCGCCCTGTCGGCAATACTCAGCAAGTCGGCGGCATCCCCACGACCATCGCTTACATCCCGAAACAATGGCAACCCATCATCCAGCCTGGATGTTACTGACGACAACACTTCACTAGCGTCACGAATTAAGCGGCGACGTGCGCTCTGGCAGAGATTTGCGAGCGAGAAGAACCTGGCCATCGCGTATGCCGCTGGATTTATCTCAAGTCCGGTTGCTGCCAGGCGATGCGCTGCCGCCTCTTGCAACACTGTCACGCTGCCGCAAAACGGATCAATTACCCGCTGTCCCGGCTTCGCATAAGTTTCAAGCAAATATTAA
>CAYWDW010000179.1:6588-8666 GCA_964457105.1 uncultured Heliobacteriaceae bacterium | reverse complement strand
CGTCCGATCTGGATGACTTATGAAGAAATCGCCTGCATTCTGGAGATTTCAACCGGAACGGTGAAATCAAGAATCGCACGCGGGCGTGAAATGCTGCGCGAAGTCCTGCAACGGCAGGTGCAGCAACAGTTCTTTAAGTTCTGAGTGGACAGTGGTGACTGGTCGCACTCAACAAGTTTCGGGAACCGGCAGATGGCCTGAACCTTTTCGACGCTCATTGCCGATGGGTCGGCGAAATCTGAATGAACCAGAGGCAGGTCAGCAACCGGCAGCATGGTTCTTTATCAACCGCGTTCAGACAGATGACGGTTCCCGAAAGCAGGTTTTAAGCGTGTCCGGTCAGCCGGGACACGCAGCTTTGACACCAGGTTGGAAGTTATGAAGTGCCAGGATTTTTCACGGTTGATTTCAGCGCGACTTGATGGCCGTCTGCCCGCAGACGAGCGGCTGCGGCTGGAAGCGCATCTGAGAGAATGTCCGATCTGCCGCGACGCGGCGGCGGAAGTGGCCGACCTGCGCAGCGAACTGAGAATGATGCCGCCACCGGCGCTCCCGGCTGAGATGACCGCCGACATTATGACAGTGCTGCAAATGGAAGCCCGCCTGCAGGCGCGTTCGGCACGTCGCCGCGAAGACCGGCTGGAGGCGCTGCGCGTCTGGATGCTGACGCACAGCATCGGCGTGGTGGTTTCGCTGGCGCTGCTCTTCTTTCTCACTTCGGCCATTTTAAGGCCGCTGCATCGCACGATGACGATTGCGCGGGCGCTGGCCGAAACCACTTCGGCTGATGGGGCGAACAAGTTCAACGAGCTTTCGAATCTGCTGCTGCCGCCGCCGCCCACGCGGCCCAACTTTTCGCCAAGCGGGGTGCTGCTCGGCTTCAGCGAAGATTCGCCGGAAGGTGAATTCGTGGTCGCGGTCGTGGTTGATAAAAACGGCACCGCTTCGGTCAGGGAAGTGGTCGAACCGCCCAGCGATCCTGAGATGATTGCGCGTCTCTCGGCTGTGCTGACGAGCCAGGCCAGCTTCACGCCTGCCCGACGCGAAGGTAAATACATTCCGGCCCCGGCTGTGCTGATGTTCAGCAAGGTCAACATTCAGGGCTGAAATTCCCCGGAACATTTCCGACTGCCGCGGCTCAGGCCATTGCTGAGGTCAGCCGCAGTCTGTCTGACAGCCGCCCGCAATGGCGGTTGAGGGGTGACGTGTCTCCTGCTCAAAGGATGAACTTCACGTTTGCAGCGACTGTTGTCTTACCGTGTGAGTGACGCGGCGAACTTTTTTCTGTTGAGTTGCTGACCCATCGGCGCGGGCGTCGGTTCAACTTTCAGCTTGTTCAGCTATCAGGAGGAAACTGCAATGTTCGAGAAACTGGTCGAATCAACGAAACAGAAAAACAACGGGCGCACCGGCAGAATCGTGCTGCTGACGACGATGATTTACGGCGCAATGCTGACGATTGCAGGGGTAGCCACGATCTTCTGGTTCAATCCGGCGCTGGCCGACAGTCTCAAAGTAAACGTCATGCTGACGCCGCCCGTGCCATCTGCGCCGCGCCCGACAGCGCCGCAAACAGTCGCCAGAAACAATGCTGCGCCGACATGGTTTGCGCCGTCTCATCCGCCTGTGGCACCTGACCCGTATACTGTCCCGCCGATGCCTGGCGGACGAAACGAGCCAACGGTTGTCGGCGCAGTCGGCAATTCGGGACCCGGCATCAGCGGCGTTCCAGTCGTTGGTGGTGATGGTCCTGGCGAACCGCCGCCGCCGCCCGTTACCAGAAAGCCCGATCCGACGCCTGAGCCAAAGCCGACACCTCAGCGAATCGTGCCACGCACCAGCACAATTTTGCAGGGCACGGCAATCAGAAAGGTGCAGCCAGCTTATCCGCCGATGGCCAAAGCTGCCCATGTGCAGGGGCCGGTGCAGGTGCAGGTTGAAATCAATGAGGAAGGGCTTGTGACTTCGGCGGTCGTGCTGAGCGGCCATCCGCTGCTGCGCGAGGCTTCGGTTCAGGCCGCGCGCCAGTGGCGATGGAACCCGACCCTGCTGGGCGGTATCCCGGTCAGAATTCAGGG
>CAYWDW010000179.1:0-6488 GCA_964457105.1 uncultured Heliobacteriaceae bacterium | reverse complement strand
CGTTGGGTGACTGGTCGGTCTGATCAATGCGCGGGGCGAGGGCGATGTTGAAGACTTCGCGCACGTCTTCAACGAAGATGAATTCCATCTCGCGCTTCGGTTCCTTCGGCACTTCTTCCATATCCTTGCGGTTCTGCGCGGGCAGAATGATTTTCTTGATGCGGGCGCGGTGTGCGGCCAGCACTTTTTCCTTCACGCCGCCAATCGGCAGCACGTTGCCGCGCAGCGTGATTTCGCCGGTCATCGCCACGTCCTTGTGGACCGGGCGATTGGAGAGCGCCGACACGAGCGCCGTGGCCATCGTGATGCCCGCCGACGGGCCATCCTTGGGAATCGCGCCTTCGGGAATGTGGACGTGAACATCGGTCGTGGTGAATTTCTCTTCCTCAATCCCGAGGGCGCGGGCGCGGGCGCGGGCGTATGAATAAGCCGCCTGCGCTGATTCCTTCATCACCTCGCCAAGCTGCCCGGTCAGTTGCAATCCGCCCTTGCCCTTCATCGTGATCGCTTCAATGAACAGAATATCGCCGCCGGTCGCCGTCCACGCGAGGCCCGTCACCACGCCGACCTGATCGTTCTTGAGCATTTCATCCGGTTCGACTTTCGCCACGCCGAGAAAGTCGTGCAGGTTGCGGGGCGTGACGTGAACTTTCTTCGTTTCGCCTTCAGCCACGCGCCGCGCCACCTTGCGACAGATCGAACCGACTTCGCGTTCAAGCTGACGCAGGCCGGCTTCGCGGGTGTATTTCACAATTGCGGCGCGCAGTGCGGCGTCAGAGATGGTCAGATATTTTTCGCTGACGCCGTTCTCTTCCATCTGCTTCGGCAGAATATGCCGCCTGATGATCTGCAGCTTTTCCTCTTCGGTGTAACCCGACAGGCGAATCACTTCCATGCGGTCGCGCAGCGCCGGCTGAATGGTGTCAAGCAGGTTGGCCGTCGTCATAAACATGACGTTCGACAAATCGAATGGCACGCCCAGGTAATTGTCGCGGAAGGAAAAGTTCTGTTCCGGGTCGAGGACTTCAAGTAGCGCTGATGACGGATCGCCGCGAAAATCCGAACTGACCTTGTCAACTTCGTCGAGCATAATCAGCGGATTGTTCGTCCCGGCCTGCTGAATTGACTGAATGATGCGGCCCGGCATCGCGCCGACGTAAGTGCGGCGATGACCGCGAATTTCGGCCTCGTCGTGCACGCCGCCCAGGCTGAGCCGGACGAATTTGCGATTGACCGCGCGCGCAATCGAACGACCGAGCGAAGTTTTGCCGACGCCCGGAGGCCCGACCAGACACAGAATCGTGCCTTTCGGTTTCTCCTTGATCTTGCGCACGGCGAGGGCTTCGATGATCCGCTCCTTGACCTTTTCAAGGCCGTAATGATCTTCCTCAAGAATCGTTTCGGCTTTCTTCAGATCCAGATTTTCACGCGATGATTTCGACCAGGGCAGCGCGACCATAATATCCAGCCAGTTGCGCAGCGTCGCCGTTTCAGCCGCATCGGGATGCATGCGTTCAAGTTTCTTGAGCTGGCGTTCGACTTCTTCCTCGACCGGCTTGGGCATTTTGGACTTGGCCATCTTTTCGCGGTATCCGGCGATGTCTTCGGCCAGTTCGTTGCCTTCGCCCAGTTCGGACTGAATCGCCTTCAACTGCTGCCGCAGATAAAACTCGCGCTGTGAACGGTCAATTTCACCTTTGGCCTGCGTGTTGATTTCGGCCTGCACCGTGAGGACTTCGATTTCCTTGTTGAGCAGTTCATTGACGCGGCGCAACCGGGCATTGACATCCACGAGTTCAAGGACTGACTGCGCATCTTCGACCTTGAGTTCAAGATTTGATGCCGCCAGGTCCGAGAGTCGCGCCGGTTCATCCAGGTTCGCCACGATCTGCATGACTTCGGGCGAAATGTTTTTGCCGAGGCCGACGGCCTTTTCAAGCGATGAACGCACGTTGCGCAGCAGGGCTTCGGTTTCAAGATTCTGGCTCGATTCCGGCTCCTGCAACGGTTCGATGCGAGCCTGCAAATAACCGGTCGCCTCTTCGACATAGTTGATGCGCGCGCGCGACAGGCCCTGCACCAGAATGCGAATGCGGCCATCCGGCAGCTTGAGCATGCGCATAATGATCGCGGCGGTGCCGATGGGATAGAGGTCCTCGGCAAGCGGTTCTTCCTTGTCAATGTCCCGCTGCGTGACCAGCATAATCATCCGGTTTTCAGCCAGCGCCTGATCAACCGCGCGAATCGAACGCTCGCGGCTGACAAAGAGCGGGACGATCATAAACGGAAAGATCACAATGTCGCGCAGCGGCAGCACCGGCAGCGTTTCCGGAATGCGGACCTGTTCATCAAGGTTTTCGACGATTTTCTTCTCTTCAGTTTCAGCAACAGTAGACATAAGCTGTGTCAGTGGTCAGTGGTCAGCAGACGGCGGCACAAACAGCCTCGCCGTCACTGACGCTCAGTCACTTCTCTTCCGTAATGGGAATCACAATTTCCTGGCCGCAGGCTCTGGCCTTGGGCAGACGAATGTGCAGAATGCCGCTGGCAAGCCACGATGAAATGCCATCCACCTCAATCGGCCATTTCAGCGTGACCTTGCGAGTGAAGCTGCCCCAGGAACGTTCGAGACACAAAAAGCGTAACGGTTTTTCCGCGTCAGTGTTCTGACCTGAGGGCTTTTCCTTGCGGCCTTCGATTTTGAGCGTGCCGTCAAGAATGGTCACGCGCAGTTGTTCGAGCGACAGGCCCGGCACTTCCAGATTGACGAGGATGGCATCGTCAAGTTCACGCAGATCGAGCGGCGGCACCCAGGCGCCAGGATTCGGCGTCAGCACCCGGATTTCATCGAACTGCGTCAGCAGTCGGCGCAGTTGTTTGCGGAGTTGCTCGGAAAATTCTTCCGGCAAAGGATTGAGTGGAGCAGTCATTCTCGCAGGCTCACGAACAGGCCCGAAGCCTGTTTCAGTCAATGAAAGCAAATTTTTTCACGAGGGCATTAGTCAGAGCGAAAGGGATTCTAGCCGCCGCTTAAAAAGGGTGTCAAGAAAACGGGCGCCGGACGCTTGATCCTGTGCGCCAGCCTGTAGTTTATTTGATGGCCACGCGCTGGAGAAATTACATGGACGATCAGGAATTCATCACGCAGTTTGAAGCCGGCGCTTTACCGGCTGAAAGCTTTCATCATCAGGATCACGTGCGCATGGCCTGGCTCTATCTGGACCGCGCGCCGGTGCTGGAAGCGCTCGTCAACTTTGCCGAAAGCCTCAAACGATTTGCCGCTGCCAATGGCAAACCCGGCCTCTATCACGAAACCATCACCTGGGCTTACATCTTTCTGATCAATGAGCGCCGCGCCCGGTTTGATCGTCAGCACACCTGGCACGAATTTGCCGCGGCGAATGCGGACCTGCTTGACTGGCGAAACGGCATTCTCAGGCAATATTACCGCGCCGAAACGCTCAGTTCAGCCCTGGCCCGGCGCGTTTTTGTCATGCCGGATCAGACGGCAGGCCGGAGCAATTCAGATTGAAGCGAGCCAGAAAAATAAACAGGCTGCGCGAGGCAGCCTGTTTATTTGAAATGACTGCGTCCCCTTCAGGGACGCCTGGTGTGCGGCACGTTCCGGCGGGTTCCACCCGCCGCTATTGAATTCGTCCGCTTCGCGGACGGAAAGAATTCTTCATTCTTGCGGACGGGAAGAACGCTTCATTTTCGCGGACGGGAAGAATTCTTCATTCTTGCGGATGGGAAGAACTCTTCGCGTGGAAACAGCCAGCAACTGCCATTTACCGGCCTGCGCGGTTGACGGCTTCTGCATATTCTTCAACCGGCACGCAGGCGCAGAACAGATTGCGGTCGCCATACACGTTGTCAATGCGGCTCACGGGCGACCAGTATTTATCCTGCCCCCTCATCCCGCCGGGAAAACAGCCTTCGGCCCGTGAATACGGGCGATGCCATTCATCATCGGCCAGGTCGTAAACCGTATGCGGTGCGCGACGCAGCGGCGACTGCTCAATCGTGAAGCGGCCCTGCTCAACCTCGGCAATCTCCCGGCGAATGGCGATCATCGCTTCGCAGAAGCGATCAATTTCATAGAGCGATTCCGATTCGGTCGGTTCGATCATCAGCGTGCCCGGCACGGGAAAGCTCATCGTCGGCGCGTGAAAGCCGTAATCAATCAGCCGCTTGGCAATGTCATCAACCGTGACGCCGCTTGTTTTGCCGAGCGGGCGCGGGTCCACGATGCATTCGTGAGCCACGCGGCCATTGTGATTTTTGTAGAGAACAGGGAAGTGCGCATCCAGCCGCGTGGCAATGTAATTCGCCGCCAGCACCGCCACTTCAGTCGCCAGCTTCAGCCCCGCGCCGCCCATCATCAGCATGTAGGCATATGAAATCGGCAGAATCGAAGCCGAACCGTAAGGCGCGGCTGAGACGGCCCCGACTGCCGATTGCCCGCCTTCAAGCGCCGGATGACCCGGCAGGAACGGCGCGAGATGCGCTTTGACGGCAATCGGCCCCATCCCAGGGCCGCCGCCGCCGTGCGGAATGCAGAAAGTCTTGTGCAGATTCAGGTGCGACACGTCAGCCCCGTAATCACCGGGCCGCGCGAGTCCAACCTGCGCGTTGAGGTTCGCACCGTCCAGATAAACCTGGCCGCCGTGCTGATGCACGATGTCGCACAGCTCGCTGATCTGTTCTTCAAAAACGCCGTGAGTTGACGGGTAAGTCACCATCACGGCGGCAAGTTTTGCCGCGTGCTGTGCGGCCCTGGCGCGCAGGTCATCAAGATCAATGTTGCCGTGTTCATCGCACTTCACGACGACGACTTCCATGCCGGCCAGGTGCGCCGAAGCCGGATTGGTGCCGTGCGCCGATGACGGAATCAGGCAGATGTTGCGATGCTCTTCGCCCCGGCTGCGATGACAGGCGCGAATGGCCAGCAGCCCGGCGTATTCGCCCTGCGCGCCTGAATTGGGTTGCAGCGACACCGCATCGTAGCCGGTGATTTCGCACAGCAGCCGCTCAAGGTCTGCAAACATCTCCTGATAACCGGCAGCCTGTTCGACCGGCGCGAAAGGATGCAGCGAAGCGAACTCAGGCCAGGTGATCGGAATCATCTCAGCCGTCGCGTTGAGTTTCATCGTGCAGGAACCGAGCGGAATCATCGCGCGGTCCAGCGCCAGGTCGCGGTCGCTCAGCTTGCGCAGATACCGCAGCAGTTCAGTCTCTGAACGATAACGATGAAAGACCGGATGTTGCAGGAAGGCTGACGTGCGCGCGAGGCTCGCAGGCAATGCTGATGCGGCTTCCCCGGCCACTTCGTCAAATTTCAGCTCGCCGCCAAAGGCGCGCCAGACGGCTTCGACAATCGCGGGCGAAGTGGTTTCATCAAGCGAAATGCCAAGCGCGGCGGCACTGCCGCATTCACCGGCTTTGACGAGGCGAAAGTTGATCTGTGCGCCTGCCGCGCGCGCCACGATTTCAGCCTGCTTTGCGCCGACCTCAACCGTGATGGTGTCGAAGAATGAATCGTTCAGCACGCTGAAGCCCAGACGGCGCAACCCGGCGGCCAGCACTGAAGTCTGACGATGCACTGCGCGGGCAATGTGCGTCAGACCTTCGGGGCCGTGATAAACGGCATACATTGATGAGATGACGGCGAGCAGCACCTGCGCGGTGCAGATATTCGAGGTCGCCTTTTCGCGGCGGATGTGCTGTTCGCGCGTTTGCAGCGCAAGGCGATAGGCCGGCGCCTTGCGCGCATCAACCGAAACGCCGACGAGTCGCCCAGGCAGGGCGCGCTTGTAAGCATCCTTCACGGCCATATAGGCCGCGTGCGGCCCGCCGTAACCCATCGGCACGCCGAAACGCTGCGCCGAACCGATGGCAATGTCCGCGCCGAGTTCGCCCGGCGAAGCGAGCAGCGTGAGCGCCAGCAAATCAGCCGCAATGATGGCTATGCCGCCCTTGTTCCTGACCGCCGCGATGGCCTGGCGCAGGTCGCGCACCTCGCCGTGCGTGCCGGGATACTGAAAGATCGCGCCGAAAACTTCAGCGTCCGCGAGATCCTTCAGCGGATCGCCGATCACGAGTGACCAGCCAAACGGTTCGGCGCGCGTTTGCAGCACGGCGAGCGTCTGCGGATGCACCTGGCTGTCAACAAAGAACGCGGTCGCCTGCGAGGTCGTCACGCGCGCGGCAAGGGCCATCGCTTCAGCAGCGGCGGTGGCTTCGTCAAGCAGCGAAGCGTTGGCCAGGTCGAGGCCGGTCAGGTCGGCAATCATCGTCTGAAAGTTGATCAGCGCTTCCAGCCGTCCCTGGCTGATCTCGGGCTGATAGGGCGTGTAGGCGGTGTACCAGGCCGGATTCTCAAGCACGTTGCGCTGAATGACCGGCGGCAGAATCGTGCCGTAATAGCCCTGCCCGATCAGCGAAGTGAAGACCTGATTTTTCGTGGCGATTTCGCGCATCCGCGCGAG
>CAYWDW010000178.1:0-8720 GCA_964457105.1 uncultured Heliobacteriaceae bacterium | reverse complement strand
TTTGATGGCTCGCCCAAGTTCGTTGGTATTGATGACGCCTTTGTTCTGATAATCACCGTCTGTATGTTGCATCTCTGAGACCCCCTTTCGAGATGTTGAACCTTCCGCCGAAGGCACTTTACCCCTAAAGCAAGGCGAAACATAGCATAAAGAAAAAAAAGAATGCAAGAGTTTGTTTCATACTTGCAATGAGAAAGATGGCGTGGTACATTGTTGCAGTCCTGAAACAGACCGTGAAGCGGTCCCTGGAACCTGGTCAGAACGGACGTGGCATTTCACCGCAAACCTGAAACTGACTGCACAGGGCACAGGCAATGGCCGTAGCTGATTGCCGGGAGGAACAGCACAATGATCACATCCAATGAACACAGAACCGACAGAGTGGCCGACAGCTCAACGCAGAGCGCCCTCGGCAGGGAACTCGCCATCAAGAAGGCGGTGCAGCGGCACAAGCGGGCGCAGAGCCTGGCCGCGATGGGGCTGGTTTCACGCGACGGTGATCGTTTTCGTGTGACGACTCCCGCGACGCGCGGAAAGCAGGTAACTTACGAAGTCTGGCGTGATGAGGCCGGGCGCGTGCGCTGCACCTGTCCCGAATTCGAGGAGCAGGCCGCATCAGAATCGGCTTTCCGGTGCGAACACATTCTCGCCGTCAAACACACGCTGACGGCGCAGACTCAGGAAACGCAGACTGTGGCGACTGCTCAGCCGCCGCAGGTGGCAGTCGTTCCGGGTGCGGCAGAAGCAGTGCCGAAGATCATCCGGAAAAGGGAGGAAGATGAAATGCCGTCCGAACAAATCAACAGCCGCGAGATTCAGGCGCAGCCCGCAACGGCCCCGGCTGAAGAGCCGAAAGGCAATGTTTATTCGCTGCCCTTTGCCAGTGTGTTGCGCACGCTGCGCCAGCCGATTGATCCGAAGCTGATCAGAACGCGCGAGGGCTGGACTGACCGCCAGGGCCACACGCATCTGGTCGAATACATTGAATGGCACACGGTCGCTGACATTCTCGACCGCGTTGCGCCGAACTGGTCGCATGCGGTGCGCAACGTCGTGCAGATTGGCGAAATGGTCGCCGTGACCGCCGCGATCACGATTGATGGCGTGACCCGCGAAGGCGTCGGCACCGGCACGGCTGAAAGTGAAACCGGCATCAAGAAGGCCGAACACGACGCGCTCAAACGCGCCGCGATCAAATTCGGCATTGCCCGCGATCTGTATCAGCGCGAATCCGAAGTCATCGAACGCCAGGGCGCGCACACTCCGGGCGGCAGCTTCCCGCGCGATCCGCTGGCGAAATCGCTGGCCGACCTGGTGACGCCGAAACAGCTTGGCATGATTCGCGCCCTGGGCCGTGAAATCGGGCTGGACATCGAACAGGAATGCCAGGCATTGATGAGTTGCGGCACCGAGGAACTCTCGAAACAGGCCGCCTCAAGGTTCATTGATTACCTCAAGCGCAAACAGGACGAGAAGCCGCACAGCCTCGCAGAAGATGACGACCTGCTGCGCGCCAGTTAAGGAGGTGCGGCAGCTTTGCGCCGCGAACTCCGGAGGTGAAGAAATCATGATTACTCAGGAACTCAGATCACCGCAGCCAGACGGGCCGACGCTCCAGGAATGGTTTGGCGACGAAATGGAGATGGAGCGGTGGCTGCACGCGCTGGCGATTGATCCGATAAATAAGGCTGAACCGGTCGAAACTGAACCGGCTGAGCCTGAACCGAAGCCGCGCACAAAGAAGGAACAGATCATCGAACTTTATCAGAGCGGCATCACCGATATTGCCGAGATCGTTTATCAGGTCGGCGCGCGGCCTTCGTATGTCGCGCAGGTGCTGCAAAACGCCGGGCTGATCAATGGCTATTACGATCTGTATACGCCGACGGCGAGCGATCAGAATTTTTATGCGCGGTTCTTTCGCAACGTGCTGGCTTTCAAAACCGTCGAGGCGGCGCGCCGTTCGATTGAAAGAATCGAGCGACTCTACAACTACTTTGAGCGCATTGGCGACCGCGCCGGACAGCATCACGCGATGGTGCTGGCGCTGACGGGCAAGAACCGCGCCCGCTGGAGCGGCAAGCACGACGCCGCGAAAGTCTTCAGCGACTGGCTGGCGGCGCACTGAGGTGTCGGGCGTCTCGAAATAAGCGACGCCTCAAACTCATTCACGATAAGGGAGGCTGAATGCGAAAGCTCAAAATCATCGAACACATTTCGCTGGACGGCGTGATCCAGCACTCCGCCGATGACAACGATTTTCCTTACAGCGACTGGACCGCGCCCTATCGAACACCTGCTGGCCGGGACGCAATGCTCGCTGCGTATGGCGAGAGCTTCGATCTGCTGCTTGGCCGTCGCACCTGTGATCTCTGGTCGGGCTTCTGGCCAAAGGCGCCGAGCAGCCCGATGGCAGACCGCCTCAATGCAGCAACGAAATATGTCGCTACCCACCGTCCGGAAAGTCTTGAATGGGGACCGTTCGAGGGTATTGGGCCGGACATTCTCGATGGCGTTCGCCGCATCAAGTCGCAGGACGGCCCGGACCTTATTCTATCGGGCAGCTCCACGCTGACATCGCCGCTGCTCGCACACGGGCTTGCGGATGAAGTCCTGCTCGCCGTCTATCCGGTCCTGCTGGGCACGGGGAAGCGCTTCGTTGCGGAGGGAACCCCGCCAGGCTCATTCGAGCTTGTCAGCACAAAAGCATTTCCGTCCGGCATCATCTTCAATACTTACAAGGTCGCCGGGCCTTTGAAGACCGAATAGTTTGACGACGCGACAGCGTCACTGAATACCGAAACGCCGTGAACCAGGAGGAGCAATTATGGCTACGAAAATTTTTGTGAACCTGCCGGTCAAAGACCTGCAAAAATCCATCAAGTTTTACACGAAGCTCGGTTACACGTTCAATCCGCAATTCACCGGCGAGACGGCGGCTTGCCTGATTATCAGCGAAGACATTTACGCGATGCTGGGGACGCACGAGACACTCAAAACGTTCACCAGGAAAGAAATCTGCGACACGACGAAATACACTTCAGCGTTGATCTCCCTCACCTGCGAAAGCCGCGCCCAAGTGGATGAACTCGTCGCCAAAGCCATCGCGGCAGGCGGCTCGACGGCCAGCGAGCCGACGGATCACGGCTTTATGTACTCGCACGATTATGAAGACCTGGACGGCAATGGCTGGGGGCTGTTCTGGATGGATCCGGGTGCGATTCAATAAGTCGCTTCCGCATATGGCTCACGGTCCCGGCGGCTTCTCGCAGCCCATGTGTTTGGTCACGAAGGCCACGCGCGGTATCGGTTGATTTCCTCGCTCTGACAGCGGTCCTTGAAATTCCGAAAAAGCATGACGAGTTACCGGGGCACAAGGTTGTCCTTGTGGTCACGACTTCAGTCGGCTGCGGGTGGGTTGCCGACTGAAGTCGCCACTACAAGTCCGATCCTCTCCCGCATCCCGGAGCCTTGCAGTACCGACTCCGACTTCAGCACAACACCATCATCAATCGGAGGAAGAGTAATGACGGCAATGACACCTGAGCAGGCTCAGTACCTGCGCGATTTCCTGCTTTCCGGCATTGAAAACGAATTTGAGCTGACGAAAAGAGTGCTGGCCGCGATTCCTGATGACCGCGCTGATTATCGTCCGGATCCGAAATCCCGCACTGCGGGCGAACTGGCGTGGCACATCGTCAGTTGCGAACTCTACTTTCTTGAAGGCCTCGCCGCAGGTTCGTTCGCCGGCGGCGATGATCCGCCGAATCCGACACAGAATGTGGCCGAACTGATGGCGCTTTATGACAGCGGATTCAAAGCGGGCATTGAAAAAGTCAGGCAACTCGGTGGCGAACAACTCGCTGCGCCACTCAATGCCTTCAATGTCTTCAACTATCCGGCAGTGATTTACCTGACCTTCCTGCAAAACCACACCGTGCATCATCGCGGGCAGTTGAGCGCGTATCTGCGACCGATGGGCGCGCCGGTGCCGGCTATTTACGGGCCGAGCGGCGATGAAATGTGGGCGATGACCGAAGCGGCAGGCGCATAACCGGCCAGAGCAACAAGACAGTAACCGAAAGGAGAGAGCTGAAATGGCAGTCAAACCGATACCCGATGGTTATCATACCGTCACACCACATCTGACTGTGCAGGGCGCTCCGGCGCTGCTCGAATTTCTCAAGCAGGCTTTCGATGCGCAGGTCATTCACTGCATGACCAGTCCCGACGGCGTCATCAGGCACGCCGAAGTCAGAATCGGCGATTCACCAGTGATGATTGGCGAAGCCACCGACGAATGGAAGCCGATGCCCACGACGCTTTATCTGTACGTCAATGATGTTGACGCTACCTACGAGCGCGCAATCAAGGCCGGAGCCGTTTCAATCGCCCCGCTGCAGGATCAGTTTTACGGTGATCGCAGCGGCGGCGTGAAAGATCCCTGCGGCAATCACTGGGGCATCGCCACGCACATCGAAGACGTGGCACCCGAAGAACTGGCAAAACGCGCTGCGGCTGCCGCACAAAACTGCGGTCAGTAAAAGCAGCTTCACCGGCAGGGGAGCGTGAACATCACGCTCGCGCTCCCCAAAGTAATTGATGGAGATGACCAGCAGGCTGGCGACGGGAAGGCTGATTGATGCAGGCGGCTTTGCCAAAAAAGACCGCATCACGCATCGTATCTCCGTCACGTCGCCTGCTGAGCCTGATGATGAACTCAGCGGCTGGCTCAGGTTTGCTGATGACCGCGACGTGTCATTCACAACAAGGGAGAACAACACGTCATGCTGCGCAGCATTCTGGCAGTGATTGCGGGATTTATGGTGATGGTCATGTTCGTCGGGTTCGGCGTCACCATCGCCGCTGGTTTTATGGTTGGCCCGGTGCAGGCCGGCACAATTGTGCAACCGCCGCTGGCTTATCTGATCGTCAATCTGGTGCTGAGCCTGGTGGCGGCGATCATTGGCGGCTGGGTGGCCGGCACGATTGCCGGGCGTGAGCCGCTGCTTCACGCGGGCGTGCTGAGTGCGCTGGTGCTGGCCATGTCAGTCGTCAGTTTTTTTGCGATGCGCGGGTTGCCCGAAGCGGCGGCTCAGCCGAAATGGTATCAACTGGTGGCCACGATTCTGGGCGTGGGCGGCGTCCTGCTCGGCGGCGTGATGCGCGGAGGGCAGCAAAATGCCTGAGGGAACCTGGATTCCGGTGACCGCCGAAAAAGTCGAGAAAGGAAAAGATCATGGCAAACCTGATCGGATGGATTGACATTCCCGTGACGGATCTCAACCGCGCGATGAATTTTTATCGCCACGTCACCGCCCGCCAAGTCGAACAGGAGTTCGGGCCGGAGACGCCAGTGGCGGTGTTCACGCACAGCGGCAATGACGTGTCCGGCTGCCTGGTCGTTGACGCCGAAGTGCAGCCGTCAGCGCGCGGCCCGCTGATTTACTTCAGCGTGGACGGTCGCCTTGATGAAGCCATCGCCGCCGTCGAAGCACACGGCGGCAGCATTATCAACCCGAAACATCAGATCGGCCCGTTTGGTTATCGCGCCATCGTGCTTGACAGTGAAGGCAATCGCATTGCGCTGCATTCAAATTGATCCGGCAGAATAGCGCCTGCCGGATGCTCGTTCACAATCCACCCGCTTCAATTCAGCAATTGCATAAACGGCTGAGTCAGCCGAAAGGAGAGAGCTATGTCTGAAAAAGTCACACCGATTCCCGCAGGTTATCACACGCTGACGCCGTACCTGATTATCAGGGACGCCGCGCAGGCCATCGAATTTTACAAGCAGGCATTCGGCGCTGAAGAAATCTTCAGAATGCCGATGTCTGACGGCAGAATCGGACACGCTGAAATGCGAATCGGCGATTCAATGGTCATGCTGGCCGATGAAATGCCGGAAGAAGGTTACTCATCGCCGCACCTGCTCAACGGCACGACGGTGTCATTTATGGTCTATGTGGCAGACGTTGACGCGGCCTTTCAGCGCGCCGTTGACGCCGGAGCGAAAGTGCTGCGTCCGGTCAAAGATCAGTTTTATGGCGACCGCACCGGCACGCTCGCTGATCCGTTCGGGCACGTGTGGTCCATCGGCACGCATATCAGGGATGTGACTTTTGAAGAGGTGCAACAACACCTGGCCGCGCATCAGGGCTGAGCTGTTCGGGTCTGCCCCAGGGCGGGTGAACTGATCCTGGGGCAGGCTCGTCAGGCCATTATTACAAGGAAGGAAATTATGCCGCGAGTCGTTCACTTTGAAATTCTCGCCGATGATGATGAACAGAAGAAACTGATGAAAGCTCGTCTTCAATCCGTCACTCCGCTGATTCCTGCCGGATGCGATCTGGCAGCGGCGCTCGCCTTTTACACCGCACAGATGGGCTTCACGATTGTCTGGCAGAGCGAAAGCATGGCCGGGATTGCGCGCGACAATATCGCTTTCAATCTGGTGGTGAACGAAAGCCGGGAATGGGTTGAAAACGCGAGCTTCAGTATCGGCGTGTCTGATCTTGACGGACTTTATGCAGAATATCAGCAGGTGCAGGCGCAGGTCGGCCCGCTTGAAATGAAGTGCTGGGGCAGGCGCGAGTTTCACCTGATCGAGCCTTCAGGTGTGTGTCTGCAGTTTTATCAGGCCGCAAGCGCCTGACAAGGAGATGATGATGACTATGGCAAGTGGAACATTTGAAGTGAAACTGACGCCGCAGACCGATCAGCCTGCTGAAGCAGTGCCGGGCCGGATGCTGATTGATAAATCATTTCACGGCGCGCTCGAAGCCGTCAGCACAGGGCAGATGCTGACAGCCGGAACTGCGGTCAAAGGTTCGGCGGGTTATGTCGCCATCGAAAAAGTCAGCGGCACGCTCGACGGGCGCCGCGGAACTTTTGCGCTGCAGCACAGCGGCACGATGACGCGCGGCGAAATGGCATTGAGCATCACGGTTGTGCCCGATTCAGGCACTGAGCAACTGACCGGTCTGACGGGCCGGATGACAATCAACGTCGCGGCTGGCGGGCATGCATATGAATTTGAGTACACGCTGCCGGAAACTTCCGAAGTCCGGTGACAGAGCAGGCTTGCCCTGCGGAGCAATGGCGTATGCTAAGTAAACAAACCATTCCGGTCTTTCGGATTTTCGATCTCGCCAAAGCCAGAGAGTTTTATGTGGACTGGCTGGGTTTCACTGTGGACTGGGAGCATCGGTATGAAGAGAACACGCCGGTTTACATGCAGATTTCCAGAGACAATCTGGTGATCCATCTGACTGAACATCACGGTGACTGCTGCCCCGGCGCGAAAGCCTTCGTCCACACCGATCAGGTTGAAGAACTGCACCGCGAAATCAGCGCCAGAAATTACAAGTACAACGGTCCGGGTCTGGAGAAAGCTCCCTGGAACGCCATCTGTTTCGAGGTGATTGATCCGTTCGGCAATCGGATCATCTTCAACAAAAGTTTTGAGTGACTACTGATCGTTGAGCAGAAGTGATGATCGTGCAGAATTACCAGCAATTCGGCGGCGCGCACAGCGAAACCGCAGCGCTCAAAAATGTGCTGGCGCAGGCTGGCGTCCGTGCGCCGCACACCGGCAGGCCATACACCGAAGCGCTGTTGCTCGGCCTTGGCGGCGGCATCGGCGCAGGTTATTTCGTCTTTGAGATGTGCGACGGAACGTGGCTGTCACTGGGCACCAGGCATCTGTGGCAGAACACCGGCCCCGACTTTCTGCAAAAGATCGGCAAACGCATTGGCGCAACGGTCACGGTCAGGGAATCAGGCGGACCCAAAACCGCTGAGGCAAATCTGAAGGAGGCGCTTGAGAAAGGTCGTCCGGCCATTACCTGGGGCAGCCTGGCCGGGATGCCTTATTACGGGCTGTCAGCCGACCTGCTCAAAATGTCCGGGCATGTCTTTGTCGTTTACGGCTGGAATGAACGCGGCAACCGCATCTGCATTGATGATCGTTCAATCGCCGCCTGGCACGTGACGCCGCAGGAACTCGCGCGTTCGCGCGCGGCCATCACTGCGCTCAAAAACAGAATAATGACCGTGACTGCGCCGAAAAAAACTGCCGATCTGAAGTCGGCCATCGTCGCGGGCATCGGCGACTGCTGTAGTGAAATGCTCGACCCGCCGATCAGAAACTTCGGGTTGTCATCGCTGGCGAAGTGGGCAGAACTGCTGACCGACACCAAAGGTGCGAAAGGCTGGCCGAAGCTGTTCAGGCCAGGCCTGCCACTGTATCGCGCGCTGCTCGTCACTTTTCACAGCATCGAAACCGCAGGCACAGGCGGCGGCGCGTTTCGTCCGCTGTACGCAGACTTTCTTGACGAAGCTGCGACCGTGATGGGTAAAGCCGCACAGCCGGGGTTTGCCGCTGCCGCTGCGCAGTATCGCCGCGCCGCAAAACACTGGAGCAGCCTGGCCCAGGCCGCCCTGCCCGATGGCGTTGACCTGCTCTGCGAAGCCAGAGAAGTCACCGCCGCAAAATATCAGTTGTTCACGGCGCGCGGCCCTGCTGCCGCTTCGCAGATGCAGAAGATCAATCGCCGCCTCGCGGCCATCGAAGCCGAAGCTGCAAAGAATTTTCCGCTGAATGCAAAGCAGACGCGCGCGCTGTGCGATGAATTGAGCGGCCACGTCAGAAAGATTTATGAAGCCGAAGAGAAAGCCCTGGCTCTGCTGCAAAAGCTGACGGACTGAGCCTGCGCTGT
>CAYWDW010000177.1:0-8810 GCA_964457105.1 uncultured Heliobacteriaceae bacterium | reverse complement strand
AACGGTGCAGATGCCTTCTTACGAAGCTGATCTCAGCCGCTTCGAGCAGGCAGATACCCACGTGCTGGGTATTTCAGTTGACTCCGTTCCCTGCAACACCGCCTGGGCCAAAAGTCTCGGCGGCATTTCCTACGATCTGCTTTCAGATTTCGAACCGAAAGGCGCAGTGGCCAGGCTTTTCGGCGCTTACCGCGACGCCCAGGGCATCAGCGAGCGCGCCCTGTTCGTGATTGATAAGGAGGGTAAGGTCGTTTACAAGGACATTCACGACATCAGCCAGCAGCCCGACAACGAAGTCATCTTCGACGTGCTGCGCAAGCTGGATTAAGGTCATCGGCGCTCAGCGGTCGGTCCCCGGTTCCCTGCCCTTTTTTCGGGATAAATTCTGAGAACCGACCGCTGAGGCTTTTTCCGAGGACGAGGTTGAGAACGATTTTATGGCTAACATGTCGCGTAAATGCGTGCCCTTTACTCCCTTTGACCGCGAATTATCAAAAGCCACCATTGCCATCGTGACGGCGGGCGGCGTACACAAAAAAGACCAGCCGCCCTTTAATATCGCTGACGAACTTGGCGACCTGACCTTTCGAATCATCGAAGGCAGCACGCCCGCGTCAGACCTGATGGTCACGCATCATCATTACAATCACTCGGACGCTGACCAGGACATCAACGTCGTCTTCCCGATTGACATCCTGCGCGAGCTTCAGGCCGAAGGGTTCATTGGCGAAGTCGCCCGCGAACACATCGGCTATATGGGCTACACGATGCAGCTCAAGCAGATGTATGAAGAAACGGCTCCGGCCATCGCCGCAGAAATTGACAAAAAATCCCGCGCTGACGCCGTTGTTCTGACCGGCGGCTGACCGAACGTCTGTCACCGCACGGTCGTCGCGGTTCAGCGTGAAATCGAATTGCTCGGCATCCCGACCATCCTGATTACGGTCGGCCCGGAGGCTTCAAAAACCATGCGCCCGCCGCGCGCGATGTATCCGAAGGATTTCAAAATCGGCAACTCGCTCGGCAAACCCGGCATGAAGGATTTGCAGAAACGTGTCCTGCGCGAGGCGCTGCTGATGCTCAAAGAGCCGGCACATCCGGGCGAAATCATCGAACGCGAATATCCCGAATACCACTCAGCCTGAAAGAGCAGGTGACGGAGCCTGGGGCATCTGCCGCAAAAGTCATTTCGCGGCAGACGCCGCAGGCTCCCCGCCCTGGCCGTGTCGCTTTAATTCCTGGTCAATCCAATCTGCGCGGTGAGGCTGGCGCATTCCGCACTCCTGCGGCATAATCCCGCCGTTCGTTTCCGGTTGTCATCACCAGGCAGTCTCTGCCGCATTCAGAACACAACCAACCAGTCCGGCCACTTCAGAAAGGAAGGAAACTATCCAATGAACAAGCAACGGCTTTTTATCGCCAGTTGTCTGTCACTCGTCGTCACAGCGATGATCTTTGTCGTGCGCGGCGATATTGCGCCACAGGTCGAGCAGGCCTTCGGTCTTTCACACAAGCAATACGCTTTTGTTTCGACGATGGCGTTTTTCGGCTTTGCCGCCTCGATCTTTCTGGCCTCGCCGATGCTCGACGCGCTGGGCATGCGCAATCTGCTTTACCTGGCCTTCACCCTGCACGTCGGCGGGATCGTGGCCTTCATCTTCGCGCCGGGTTACACCGTGCTTTATCTCTCGATGCTCTTTGCCGGTTTTGGCAACGGGCTGATTGAAGCAGTGATCAATCCGCTGACGGCGACGGTCTATCCCAACGAGAAGACGCACAAGCTCAATGTGCTGCATTCGTGGTGGCCGGGCGGTCTGATCATCGGCGGTCTGATCGCTTATCTGATGGGCGTGGCCGGGCTGAACTGGCAGGTGCGGATGGGGCTGATCATTCTGCCGACGATTGCCTACGCGCTGCTCATCTTCGGGCAGAAGTTTCCGCCGACCGAGCGCGCAGCCTCCGGAATTTCCACCGGCGAGATGCTGAAAACGGCGCTCAATCCGGCCTTTCTGGTGCTGATGGGAACGATGATGATTACGGCCTCGATTGAACTCGCGCCGGGGCAGTTGCTGAATTCGGTGCTGCGCGACAAGGCGCAGATGTCAGGCACCCTGGTCTTCGTTTACGGCAGCGCGCTGATGTTCGTCCTGCGTTATTTTGCCGGGCCGATTGCGCATCGGATTTCACCCATCGGGATGATGGGCGCTTCAGCCGCGCTCGCCGGAATCGGACTTTATCTGCTCGCCAATGCCGGCACGCCAGTGATGATTTATGTCGCCGCCACTGTTTTTTACGTAGGCGTCTGCTTTATGTGGCCGACGATGCTCGGCATCACTTCGGAGCGGTTCCCGCAGGGCGGTGCCTTCACGATGGGGCTGATGGGTTTTGCCGGACAGGCGGCGCTCGGCCTGATTATTCTGAAGGCCGGGCAGGTCTTTGACCGGTGGGGATCATCCGCGACCTTCAGCTTCGTCGCAAAGCTGGCGATCATTCCCTTCCTGGTCTTCGCCATCTGGTGGGTCAGAGATTACATGCGCGGCGGATACAAGGCCGTCAAGCTGAGCCAGTCGTGAGATTGCAGATTTGCGATTGCAGATTGCAGATTGTCTGAGGCAACAGACTTCTGCAATCTGCAATTCTGTCGCCTTGAATCTGCAATCTTCAATCTCAAATCTGCAATCTGCAATCCCTCTTCATCCGCCAATAATCCCCGCCACGCCGCAATTCAGACAGCGATAGAGCGTGCCTGCGCGTTCGGGAAAGACTTGGACACGGGCCGGGCCGCAGGTGTGATCAACCCTGACTTCAAAAAGCGTGTAATACTGCTCGTCGGGAATGTTACCGACGGCGTCAAAGATGGCCTGCTCGGCCACGGTGTTGCGGTCAATCGCTTCAAAAAAATCGCGTTCTTCTTCAGTCAGACTTTCTTCAGTGAATTCGTCTGTCATAGTTCCTCCGCAGGTGTTGGTTGGTGAATCGTGCGACGGCTTTTATACTACCGGAGAGATTGGCTGAAAAGGAGAACAGCTTATGTCTGTCAGAGTTCAAGTCTTTTCTGATTACACCTGACCATACTGCCTGATCGGGGAGGCTTCCCTGAAAAATGCTGTGCGGGCAACAGGCGCAGAGATGGTCTTTCGCGCCTTTCTGCTGCGCGCCGATGGCCCGCCGAAATTCGACCCGCACAGCGAAGCATTCGCCGCCGCCTTCAGCAATAACGTGCTGCCGCTGGCTGCACGCTGTGGCGTTGAAATTCATCAGCCATCGCGCCTGCCGCTCACCCGCGCCGCACACGAAGCCGCCGCGTGGGCGCGCACGCAACATCGTTTTGACGATTATCACCACGCGCTCTTTCGCGCGCTTTACATCGAAGACAGGGATTTCAGCGAACTCGCCACACTCAAAGATATTGCCTGCAGCCTCGGCCTTGATGCTGATGACCTGGCGCAATCGCTCAATGAACATCGGATGACTGATGAAGTGGATGAAGACCTGCTGATCGCGCAGACTTACGGCATCAGAGGCGTCCCGGCTTATGTCATCGGCGGTCACGTGCTGTTTGGCGTGCAGGACGAAGCCACGCTCATCGAAGCCATCCGCCGCGCCGAACGCCACGAACCCGCGCCCAAAGCAGGCCCGCTGCCCGCGCTGCCAGTCAACATTACCCGCAAATAAATTCAGCCACGAAAGAAATTTTCTCCACGAAGCCACACGAAGATTCACGAAGAAAAAACGTTTTGTTTGTCTTCTTCGTGAATCTTCGTGTGGCTTCGTGGAGAAAATCTCTGGTGGCTGAATGTTTTCAGGCGATCCCGCTCATCGCCAGGGTCAGCAGCAGGGCGCGTTTGTAGCCGGTTTCGCGGCCTCGCGGTTCATACCATTCGCTCAGGCGATGCGAATCGCCCGACAGGCCGCCGATGCCGATGGTCACGGCCTGCACGCCCAGGCTGATCGGAATATTTGAATCGGTCGAAGCGCGATTGAGCATCGGCGTCACGCCGAGCGCGCGCGAAGCTTCAACTGCCATCCGCACCAGCATCGCGTTCTGCGGCGTTTCGCCCGATGGCCGATGGCCGATCAGTTTCACATCCGACCGCAGCCGCAAGCCTGAAGCGGCGCGCAGCGCATTCTCTTCAGCAATCGCCTGGTTGATGGCTTTGAGTAAAAACTCTTCGAGTCGCGCCAGTTCGGCCTCTGAGGTCGAGCGAAGGTCAACATCCATCCGTGCCCGCTCAGGAATAACGTTGACTGATTCGCCGCCTTCGATGCGCCCGACGTTGTAAGTCGTGCGCGGTTCGACCGGCGCGCGATAATCGGCCAGCTTCGCCACCACCCGACCGAGCGCATGCACCGGATTGACGACGCCGAAATCGCCCCAGCTATGCCCGCCCGGCCCTTCGAGCGTGATGCGATAACGCCGCGAACCGAGCGCCTGATGCGTGATGAATTCAACGCCCGGCCCGTCAAATGAAATAAAAGCCGAAACGCGACCTGCAACTTTGCCTTCGCTGAACAGATGCCGCACGCCGCGCTGGTTGCCTTCGCCCTCTTCACCGACTGTGGCGACAAACGCGACCGTGCCGCGCAAACGAATCTCACCGGCATTGAGCGCCTGAATCAGGCCGATCAGCCCGGCCAGTCCGGCCACGTTGTCGGCAATGCCCGGCGCACACAAACGCGAACCGACGCGCCGCACCTGCACGTCAGTGCCTTCAGGAAAAACCGTGTCGAGATGTGCTGAAACCACGATCAGCGGCAGTTCCGCTTCGCCACGATAAAAGCCGATCACGTTGCCTTCGCTGTCGGTGTGAACATCGCTGAGGCCGAGTTCGGCAAAGCGCCCGGCAAAATATCGCCCGCGTTCGTGTTCACGAAACGGCGGCGCGGGAATCTCGCAGACGCGAATCAGTTCCGCCGTGAAGCGCTCAGCCGCGTGGTCAATGAAAGCGAAAGCGCGCTGCACTGATTCATCGCGCAGCAGCGTCGCAAGGCTGTTTGGCTGATGCCGGTCAGTAATCGAAAGAATTGATGCGGGCATAAACTTCTGTCACCTGTGATTGAAGATGAAGTCAGCAAAATTCAGCTTACCAGCCGAACCGGGCGAAGTAAAAACTGTAGAACGGCACCCAGAACAACGCCCAGCACAGCGCCTCGCGGTCGGCCCGGCGCTGCGTCTTTTTTTCCAGCAATTTCATCGCGCCGCGAAAGACAAGCACGCTCAGCAGAAAGCGAATGTAGCGCGCCGGAATTGAAATCAGCAGGAACCCGGTCAGCCCGCCCGCCTGCGCACCCCATTCGACCGCATAAATTTTGTAGGGAATGCCTCTGACCGGCCCGATCAGCACCGCCGTCAGCCCGTGTTGCGCAAGCTGCGTCTGCACTGAACTGATGTGCGGCTGACTGATGGCCGGAACGTGATCGAGAAATTCACGCGCCGCCGCAGGCTCACGCGCTCCCCACGCCAGCATCACCGCGCCGCCCGCGAGCGCGCCCGCGAGCGCCGCAACGGTGGCTTTGATTGCGGGCCGCAGCGCGCGCGCGCCGAGCAGCGACAACAGCACATCCGGCACGAGAAAAAAGAAAGTCGCTTCAGCCAGTCCCCAGACAAAAGCCAGCAGTAGCGCCGTCCGGCTTTCAGCCAGGCGATCCAGCGCCGATTCGTTTGCGGCTGCAACTGAAGTGGCGCGCTTCATTTCAGTTCTTTCAGTTCACGCACCGCTGTTTCGAGCGCGGCCAGAATTTCATCCTGGCTGCCGCTGACCAGGCGCGGCGCGCCCAGGCGAATCTCGCAGAAAAACGGCACGGGGATGAATTCGCCTTTCGGCAGGCTGCGGCCCATATTGACCAGGTAAGCCGGAACCACCGGCACATCGGGAACCCTTTCGAGCAGCCGCGCGATGCCGGAGCGAAAGTGCCCCATCTCGCCGCTGCTGTTGCGTGTGCCTTCGGGAAAGATAATCAGCGAGCGTCCGGCAGCGAGCGTCGCCTGCATCCGATGCACCGGGTTGTTTTCGCGGGTGACGCGCAGCCGCGCAATCGGCAGGATGTTGAAGAAAGCGCGGCTCAGAAACGAAACGACCCTGTTGCGCTCGAAGTAATCAGCCGCCGCGACGGGATGAATGCGGCCAAGCTGACGCAGCGGAAACAGGTTCAGCAGCGAAATCGTGTCGAGATGGCTCGAATGATTTGCCAGCACGATGAACGGGCAGCGACGCGGCAGGTGTTCGGCTCCGCGCACGCGCAACCCGATGAACAGGATCATAAACGGGCGCACCAGCAGCGCGAAAAACAACGCCTGCGCGATCCTTGCGGCCAGCCCGCGCGGCGCCGACTCGGCATCTGAATGTTCACCCTGGTCATGGCACATAGCAGTACCGCACGTAATGAAAAAAGATCGGCGCGGCATAACAGAGCGAATCCACGCGATCAAGCATCCCGCCGTGACCGGGAATGATGCTGCCGAAATCCTTGACGCCGAAATCGCGCTTGACGGCGCTCATCACGGCCCCGCCGCAAAAGCCCGCGACCGTAATCAGCAGCGAAACTCCGAGCGTTTCCAGCGCCGAAAACGGCGTCAGGAACCGCAGCCCCAGGCTCAGCACCGCCACGCTCAGAATGCCGCCGATCAGGCCTTCCCACGTTTTGTTCGGGCTGACGGTCGGAATGATGCGATGCCTGCCGAAC
Organism: uncultured Heliobacteriaceae bacterium; assembly: GCA_964457105.1. GTDB lineage: Bacteria > Acidobacteriota > Blastocatellia > RBC074 > RBC074 > DASRDU01. The sequence goes on along the minus strand of CAYWDW010000177.1, from coordinate 2,126 downwards.
GACTTGCCCCAGACATATTGCAGGACATCGCTCAGTTCGACCACGAAGACCAGAAAGATGACCAGCGTGCGCCCGCTCACTCCCGGCGGCGCATTGAGCTGCAGGTTGAGCATCGCGCCCAGGTGACTGAGGCCGAACACAAACGCCATCAGCCCCCACTGAATCTGCGAAGCCGACGCGACAAACCCGATGACATCCTTCGCCAGCACCAGCCGCACCGGCAGCAGCAGAAACATATAAACCGGAATGAAGATCACAAACATTCCGTACCAGCCGGTCGCAATCCAGTAATACTGCACCGGAATCGCCGCGAACGTATAAATCAGCCCGCGATGATCTGCCGGACGAGTGTTGAGCAGCGTGAGGAATTCCTTGAGCGCCCAGTAACTGAAAAAAGCAAACAGCACCAGCGCCACGCGGTCGCTTAAGACAATCGCGCCGAAAAAGACTGCGGCCATCCACCACCACGACTGCACGCGCGCCGAAAGCTCGCTGAAATCGCGCTGCGGCCTGGCGCGCTGCATAACGGCGACAATCAGCGATGCCACGACCAGCAGCGCCAGCGCCATCAGGCCGACGCGCCACAACGGGTCAAGGCTGTCAAATGCGCTCAGGTTCATCACTCAGCCTTTCGGTTGCAGTTCATTCAACGCCCGGGCGAGCCGCTTCCAGCACGTCACCACCGTCAGCGCCGCGAGCAGCCAGAAAATCCACGTCCACCACGCAAGCACGCCGGGCACGACAAAGGTCAGCAAGCCGAGCGCGCCAGCCACAAAGGCCCGGTCGCTTTTGCCCATCGGCCCGTCATACCGCCGCGTCGCGCCGAGCGCCCGGCCCAGCACTCCGCAGAATTCCGTCAGCACCGCGCCGACGGCAAAAGCCACCACCGGCCATTGCGCCGTCGCCGAAACAAAGGCGAGCGGCAGATACAACCCCAGATCAGAAAGCGCATCACCGAGTTCATTGAGCACCGCGCCGAGCGGCGTCGCCAGCGCAAACTCCCGCGCCATCATCCCGTCAATCGCATTGAGCGCCATTCGCACAAACAGCCACACCGGCAGCAGCAGCAGCCAGCTCAGATGGTGCGCCGCCTGTGCCGTCAGCGCCCCGACCACCAGCGAACCGGCAAGCGCCAGCAGCGTCACCCCGTTCGGCGTGACTCCGGCCCCGGCCAGCCGCCGCATCAATGGCCGCAGCAGCGCCTGAAACTTTGGTTTGAGATCATAAACGGAAGGCATGGCGGCAAAGGACCTGGCAGAATTCAGCCACAGCAGCAATTCCCGATTCAGGCGAAAACAAAAGACCTGGCGAAGATCATAAGACTGCCATTTCTTCAGGTCTGCACAAATCGGGAATCGCGGTGACGATACACCGAATGCCTGATTTTCCAAACCGGAAACTGCGGCGACATTCCCGGCTTACCAGACAAACTGCTGCGACATTTGCAGGAAGTATCCCGGCGCGCAATTTTTTGTACTGGTGAGCCGTAAAGCCCGCCGCATACCTGACAAACTTATCAGGTTCATGCTAGACTCCGTCTCACCAATCTGAGAGGTCGTATTAATTTTGAAGATCACCGCCCAGGAAGAATACGGATTGCGCTGCATTATGCAACTTGCGCGGCAGGAGCCTGACGCGCCGATGATGGTGCGCGACATTGCCGAACGCGAAGGCTTGTCGGTCGCTTACGTCGAGAAGATTCTCTGGACACTGTCACGCAGCGGCATGGTCGAAAGCGTGCGCGGCCCGAAGGGCGGTTATCGCCTGACGCGCCCCTGCACCGATATTTCCATCGGCGAAGTGATGCGCATCCTGGGCGGCGTGCCGTCCAGAGATGACATTTGCGCGCAGTTCACCGGCAATCAGGAGATGTGCGTGCATCACGATGACTGTGGCTTGCGTCCGGTCTGGGTCAGCATCACCGATTTTGTTCACAGCGTTTTTGACAAAATTCCGCTCTCAGCGCTGTTGCAGGGCAGCGTTGATGTGCAGATGGTTCAGCTCAACGGACTCGGCAAAGCGAAAGCGCCGGTTTCTTTAAGCTGACAGTTGATGACCTTTTTTTGCAGTGAAACCTGACTCTTTTGTCTGGTATCAGGCGCGGGCATCACCAGTGAAGCGTTGAA
>CAYWDW010000176.1:0-8844 GCA_964457105.1 uncultured Heliobacteriaceae bacterium | reverse complement strand
GGGCCGCGCCAGAACGTGGACGACGCGCGACGGATTATCAAACAACGTGGTCTTTGACATTCACGAAGACCGCAGCGGCACGCTCTGGGTCGGCACTTATGGCGGCGGGCTGAATCGTTTCAAGGATGGCTGGTTCACTCCGATCACGGTCAGCAACGGGCTGTTCGATAATATCGTTTACCGGATTCTGGAAGATGATCACGGCTGGCTCTGGATGACGTGCAACAAGGGGATTTACCGCGCGCGGATCGAACAGCTCAATGCCTTTGCCGACGGCAGGCTCAGCGCCGTCACCTGTCAGGTCTTCGGCATGGCTGACGGCATGAAGGGGAGTGAATGCAACGGCGGAAATTACCCGGCAGGCTGGCGCACCCGCGATGGCCGGATGTGGTTCCCGACAGTCAAAGGCGTGGTGGAGGTCAATCCCGATCAGCTCATCGTCAACCAGGCCGTGCCGCCGGTGGCGATTGAACGGCTGGTGGCTGACGACCGGCCTGTCAGTCGCGCGGCTGAAATCGTCCTTCCGCCCGGCCAGGGCCGCCTGGAAGTTCACTACACGGCGCTCAGCTTCATCGTGCCTGAACGAGTCGCCTTCAAATACCGGCTGGAAGGATTCGACGAGAACTGGATTGAGGCCGGCAATCGCCGCGCGGCTTATTACACCAATCTGCCGCCGGGCCGCTATCGCTTTCGCGTCCTCGCCTGCAACGATGACGGCGTGTGGAATGAAACCGGAGCGGCGCTGAGCTTCAGGCTGCAGCCGCACTTTTACCAGACCTGGTGGTTTTATGTGCTCGGTGCCTGTTCGGCGGGCGGGCTGGCGGTTGGCATCTGGCGCTTCAGAGTGCGGCAGTTGAAGGCCAGCGAGCGGGAACTGGCAGCGCGCGTCGAGGAGCGCACCCGCGAATTGCAGGAGCAGATCGCGCACCGGCAGCGCACTGAAGACGCCCTGCGCGAATCGGAAGAACATCATCGCCGCCTCTTTGACGACAACCCGCTGCCGATGTGGGTCTATGACCTTGAGACGCTCGATTTTCTGGCCGTCAACAAGGCGGCCCTGCGGCAGTACGGCTACACCCGCGAAGAGTTTCTGACCATGACGATCAGGGACATTCGCCCGCCTGAAGAGCTGCCCCGGCTGATGACTGCGGTCGCCAGCCTGAGCGACGGCCTCAATCACGAGCGCATCTGGAAGCACCGGCAGAAGGACGGCACGCTGCTTGATGTCGAAATTCATTCGCACCTGATTACCTTTGCCGGACGCCGCGCGGAGCTGGTGCTGGCGCATAACGTGACCGAGCGGCTGCGCGCCGAAAGGGCCTTGCGCGAACTGACCGGACAGCTTGAGGCGCAGAACCGGGAACTCAATGCATTTACTGACAAGCTCGCCCGCAGCAACCGCGAACTGGAAAGCTTCGCTTCGATTGCCTCGCACGACCTGCAGGAGCCGTTGCGCAAGGTGCAGGCTTTCGGGGACCGGCTGAAGAGTCGGTACACCGAGAAACTGGATGAGACGGCGCGCGATTACATCGGGCGCATGCAGAGCGCGACGGCGCGCATGCAGACGCTCATCAATGACCTGCTGACCTATTCGCGCGTGGCCACCCGCGTGGAGCCGTTCCGTCCGGTGAAGCTGGAAGTCATCACCCGCGAAGTCGTCTGTGATCTTGAAGCCCGCATCGAGCGCACGGGCGGACGAGTTGAAATCGGGGAACTGCCCGTCATCGAAGCCGACCCGACACAGATGCGGCAGGTATTGCAGAATCTGATCGGCAACGGACTGAAATTCCATCAGCCCGACCTGCCGCCGGTGGTCAGCGTCAGCAGCCAGGCCGTGCGCCGCGCGGACGGCGAAATCACGGCCTGGCAGATCAGCGTGCAGGACAACGGCATCGGCTTTGACGAAAAGTATCTGGATAAAATCTTCGTCATCTTTCAGCGGCTGCACGGCCACGCCGAATATGAAGGCACGGGCGTCGGCCTGGCCGTAGTGCGACGGATCGTTGAGCGGCACAATGGCCACATCACCGCCCGCAGTCAGCCGGGGCAGGGAGCCACGTTTATGCTGACGCTCCCGGTCAGCGCCTCGCCGCAGGCCGCGACGGTCAGCGCGTGAAGTGGCCGGCGCAAAAAGTGCTAAAGCCTGACCGCGCGGCTGCCGATATGTTTTCAGCAGGCCCTCTTCCGGCCTGGCGAACAAACCGCCTGACGAATCTTCGGCGTCAACCCACGAGGCCGGAGAAATGAAAGACTGAACCGTCAGCCGGTCACACAATGGCCCTGGATTTCAGCGCAGTCCCCGCGAGCTTTGGCCGCGCATTGACCGGCCCTGCCCGAAACAACTGCCACCGAAACAACCTCAGGATCAGGCAGTCTCAAGCAGAGTTCAGCCCCGTTGTCAGGCGGCATTCGCAGTTTTCACAGGCCGCCGCCGCCTGATGACTGACGGCCACGGTCTGCCGTGATGACCTGCCGCAACGGGCTGAAGCAACCAGGATCGCATCCGCCACCGGCGCGCTGCCGGGGTGACAATCAAAGACAGGAGCCGACAACCATGATGATGAAAAGAGAGGGCAAAGCCATCACGATTCTGGTGGCTGATGATGACCCGGACGACCGGGTGCTGGTCAGGGATGCGCTCGAAGAAAGCCGCCTGGCCAATGCCGTGCGGTTTGTTGAGGACGGCGAACAACTGATGGATTACCTGCAGCAGCGGGGCCGCTTCACCGATGCCGAAGCCTGCCCGCGTCCGGGGCTGATCCTGCTGGATCTGAATATGCCGCGCAAGGACGGGCGCGAGGCGCTCAAAGAGATCAAGGCCGACCCGGAACTGCGCCGCATTCCGATCATCGTGCTGACGACCTCGAAGGCTGAAGAGGACATTTACCGGACCTATGACCTCGGCGTGAATTCATTCATCACCAAACCCGTGACCTTCGATTCATTCGTTGAAATGATCAAAGTCCTCGGTCAGTACTGGTTCGAGGTCGTCGAGTTGCCAGTCGAAAAAAACAGAGAAGTATATGGAATGCTCTCCCGTGAAGGTGCTGCTCGTTGATGATGACGAGGACGAGTTTATCGTCACGCGCGACCTGCTCGCTGACATCAACCGCAAGGCTTATACGCTCGACTGGGTCAGCCGGTACGATGAGGCGCGGCCCGCGATGCTGAGCGGCGCCTGGGATGTTTGCCTGGTTGATTACCGGCTCGGCGCGCACACCGGTCTGGAACTGATGCGCGAGGTCCTCAGGCTCGGCTGCACCTCGCCGCTGATTCTGCTGACCGGGCAGGGCACCCGCGAAATTGACCTTGCGGCCATGCAGGCCGGGGCCGCCGATTATCTGGTCAAGGGGCAGTTCACCGCCTCGGAACTGGAGCGGTCCATTCGCTACGCGATCTCGGCGGCGCAGACGATGGAGCGGCTGCGCGTCAGCGAGGAGCGTTACGCCCTGGCCGCGCGCGCGGCCAATGATGGCTTGTGGGACTGGAACCTGCTGACCGGCGAGGCCTATTTTGCGCCGCGCTGGACCGACATGCTCGGCTTTGCTGAAGGCGAGATCGGTCGGCACGTGGATGAATGGTTCAGCCGCGTGCATCCTGACGACCTGGCTCACCTGCGCGCCGAAATCAACGCGCACCTGGAAGGCGAAACGCCGCAGTTTCAGAGCGAATACCGCATGACGCACCGCGACGGCGGCTGGGTCTGGCTGCTGTGTCGCGGGCTGGTCGTGCGCGATGCCCAGGGCCAGGCCTGCCGCATGGCCGGTTCGCAGACCGACATTACGGCGCGCAAGAAGGCCGAGGAAAAGCTGCGGCACGATGCTCATCACGACAGTTTGACGGGCCTGCCCAATCGCGCGGTCTTTCTGGATCGGCTGGCGCGCTCGGTCAGTCGCGCCCGCCGCCGTGATGATTACCTGTTTGCCGTACTCTTTCTGGATGTGGACCGCTTCAAGCTGGTCAATGACAGTTCGGGCCATCGCACGGGCGATCAGTTGCTGATGGCCGTGGCGCGACGGCTGGAAAATGCTTTGCGGCCCGGCGATATGGTGGCGCGGCACGGCGGCGATGAATTCACGATCCTGCTGGATCACCTCAGGGATCAGCACGATGTCGAAACCATCGTGCAGCGCATTGAAAGACATCTGTCCGGCCCGTTCGACATTTGCGGCGAGGAACTGGTCATCAACGCGAGCATTGGCATCACGCTCAGTTCCGTCGCCTGTCACGACCCGGAGCAGATGCTGCGCGATGCTGACATTGCGATGTACCGCGCCAAAGCCAGGGGCCGCGGGCGCTACGAATTTTTCAGTTCCGACATGCACCAGGACATCGTTTCGACGCTGCGGGTTGAATCAGACCTGCGCAGCGCGATCAAAAACGAAGAGTTCCTCGCCCATTACCAGCCGATTGTCAGCTTCGAGCGCGGACGCATCAGCGGTTTCGAGGCGCTCATTCGCTGGCGGCACCCACAGCGCGGGCTGATTCCGCCGGGGCAGTTCATTCCGGTGGCCGAAGAAAGCGGCCTGATCAATCAGGTCGGGCGCTGGATTCTGCGCGAAGCTTCGCGCCAGATGAACGAATGGCATCAGCGGTTCGCCAGCCTGCCGCCGCTGACGATCAGCATCAACCTTTCGACCCGGCAGTTTTCGCAGCCTGATCTGATCGAACGCATCAACGCCGTCCTCGCTGAAACGGGACTCAGGCCGGAATCGCTGAAGATTGAAATTACTGAAAGCGCGGTGATGGAAAATGCCGAATCAGCGGTTGAAATGCTCAATCAGTTGAAGGCGCTCGGCGTGCAACTTTCCATTGACGATTTCGGCACCGGCTATTCGTCGTTCAACTACCTGCACCGCTTTCCGATTGACACGCTCAAGATTGACCGGTCCTTCGTCAGCCGCATGGATTTGCAGCCTGAAAATGTTGAGATCGTGCGCACGATTATTGCGCTGGCGCACAACCTCGGCATGAAAGTCGTGGCGGAAGGCATCGAAACTCCGGCCCAGATGAACCGGTTGCGCGACCTCGGCTGCGAATACGGACAGGGCTATTACCTCGCGCGCCCGATGGACAGCGCGGCGGCAGAGAACTTCATTGCCGCCCCGCCCCGCCACCTCTGGCTGCCGGACCATGAACTGGACCAGCAGTATTCGATCATCGCTCAGGCCTGAGCATCTGCTGAAACGGATGCGGTCGGGTCAGGCAGGTCCTGGCCGCCGCTGCGCGACTGGTTGTGACGCTTTACCGGGCTGCCGATTGCGCCGCGCCCCTGGCCTGCGCGAGGCACACCCGAAGCTCCCTGGCCCTGGCGCGCTGTTTTCAATTTGATGACGCCGGTTACGACCCTGCCCGCCACCACGCCTGATCACGCGGCGTTCCCCTCGATTCAACCAGACCCTCCGCTGATGTTCACGACCCGTCGCATTCCATCCACTGCCGCGCTTTATCAATACTTCTTCAGCCCTTTGCGCCCGGATCAGTAAATCAGGCCGGACCAGCAAAGGCAGTCCTGGGACTGGCCCGGAAAATCGTTGAAGTCATACGGAAGACCTGATATTATGTGTTCCGTTCTTACGGATTTCAGATATTCCTGAGATTGAAACAGCGCGGAGGCGGCAGCGCCTCGCCGGAGAAACTTATGCAGAATCGGATCGGCGTCCTGAGCAAGGCGCTGCCAGTTCCGCTCTATCACCAGTTGAAGACCATTCTGCTGGAGAAGATTCGCGCGGGCGAAATGAAGCCGAACGACCGGCTGCCGGCGGAAGACGAACTGGCGGCGCAATACGGCGTGAGCAAAGCGACCGTGCGGCAGGCGCTCAACGAACTGGCCGTCGCCGGCGCGCTCAGGCGCGAGCAGGGGCGCGGCACGTTCGTCGCCGAGCCGAAGCTGACGCAGGGGCCGCGCGCGCTGACCAGTTTCAGCGAGGAGATGCGCAAACGCGGACTCGCTCCCACATCGAAAACCCTCAAACAGGATGTCGTCAAAGCCGAAGCCGACGTGGCCGAGAAGCTGCAAATCGCTGAAGGCAGCAAGGTGGTGCGGATCAAGCGGCTGCGATTGGCCGATGGCCAGCCGATGGGCATTCAAACGGCCTACCTGCCGCTTGAACTGGCGCCGCGTCTGATTGAGGAAGATTTCAGCGCCGCCTCGCTTTACGAAACGCTGGAACGCAAATACGGCTTGCGTCCCGCGCGAGCCGAAGAGACGCATTTCGCCGTGCTGGTGGAGCCGGGCGAAGCCAGGCTGCTGAAAGTCGCCGCCAATTCGCCGGGGCTGGCGGCGGAGCGCGTGGCCTATCTCGCTTCGGGCCGTCCGCTCGAATTGACCTACTCGATTGCGCGCGGCGACCGTTACAAGATCGTGCTGGAACTGGTCGGGAACCAGCTCAAATCGTAGCCGTCAGATCAAATCAACCAAACAGATTTTTCACCGGAGAGTAACGATGTCCCGTTTTGCGGCTTTGAAGTTCGTTCTGCCTTCACTGCTCGTCATCTGTGTTTTGACCGTCGAAGTTCTCGCGCAGACCTCCGGCTCTCGCGCCGCGATCCAGCAGGCGCGCAGTCGCGGCGCCGATCCTTTTCTGCCATTCGCCGTCTGGTACGGCGGCGGCAGGGAGCGCGCGCCGATGCTGCAGGCCGAGCCTGAAAAGCATCGCGCGGAGTGGCGCGAAGACTTGCGAAAGATCAAAGACCTCGGCTTCAACACCGTCCGCTGCTGGGTTGACTGGAACACCGCCGAACCGCAGCCGGGCAAGTACGATTTCCGCCACGTCAACCAGATGCTCGAACTGGCCGAAGAGCAGGGACTGAAAGTCATCATTCAGGTTTACATGGATTCGGCGCCGGACTGGGTGGGCGAGAAATATCCCGACTCGCATTTCGTCGCCAACAGCGGCGACGTGATCGAATCACAAGCCGCGCCCGGCTTCTGCCCCGATCACGCAGGCGTCGGGCAGGCGATCCTGAATTTCTACGCCGCGCTGGCGCGCAATGTCAGCAGGAGCCGGGCGTTTTACGGCTGGGATTTGTGGAGCGAGCCGCACATCATCAACTGGGCGACGATGCAGTACCTGGTCAACCCGGAATTCTGTTTCTGCCGCCACACCGCCGCGCGATTCCGTCGCTGGCTCGAAGCGAAATACGGCGCGCTCGACGCGCTCAACCGCGCGTGGTATCGCCGCTTCACCGCGTGGGAGCAGGTCACGCCGCCGCGCTTCAGCACGATTCTCTCTTACACCGATTACCTCGACTGGCGTTATTTCGTGATGGACAAACTGGCCGAGGATTTGAACCAACGCGCCGGAGCCGTGCTCAAAGAGGCTCCGCGCGGAGTGGTGACGAGCCACGCCGCCGCGCCGTCGCTTTTCACTTCGCCGCTGATGGGCGCGGGCGCGCCGGACGATTGGGCGATGGCGCGCGTGATCGAATACTGGGGCACGTCGTTTTATCCGAAGCATTCGTCGCCCGTCGGACAGGACGCGGTTTCGCGCGCCGCCCGATTGGATTTCACGCGCTCGGCGGGCTACCGCTACTCCGACGGTTTTTACATCGGCGAGATGCAGACCGGATTCGGCACAGTCGGCTTGAACGTCAGCATTCCGGTGACGCCGGCGGACGTGAACCACTGGGCGTGGAGCGCGATTTCGCGCGGCGCGAAGGGCATCAACTTTTACGCTTTTTATCCGATGAATGCCGGTTACGAATCAGGCGGCTTCGGGTTGATCCATCTCGACGGACGTTTGACCGAGCGCAGCAAGGCGGCGGGCGCGGTTGGCAAAGTCGTCACGAAAAACGCCGCGCTGCTGCTCAACGCGAAACCGGCGAAGGCGCAGGTCGCGGTCGTTTACAACCCGCTGGCTTACATGGTCGGCGGGCCGCGCCGGATTCCGTTTCCCGGCGCTCAGGACGAATACGGCGGCGTCGAGCGCGATTCGTGGATGGGCATCTATCGCGCGATGTTCCCGACCAGCGTGCAAATTGATTTCATTCACGCCGACGATCTGGCTCGGCAGGATTTGAGCGGCTACAAGCTGATCTATGTTCCCTATCCGATTATGCTGCGCGGCGAGACTGTGCGCGCGCTCTCGCGTTTTGCCGAAGCTGGCGGCGCGCTTGTGATGGAAGCGCGCGCGGCGTGGAACGACGAGCGAGGTTATTCAACGCCGACGATTCCCGGCTTCGGCCTCGATCAGGTTCTTGGCGCGCGCGAGACTGCGGTCACTCCGGCGGCGAAGCACACGTTGACGGTCGCGGCTCAGGACGTCGCATTGCCGCGATTGAAAATCGGCGCAACTTTGCAGGGCGCGGTTTATCAAGAGGCGCTCGAACCGCTCGGCGAATCGTCGCGCGTGATCGCAAAGTTCGCGGATGGTTCTCCGGCGATGATCGCCGCGAAACACGGGCGCGGCCAGACGCTGATGATCGGCTCGTTCCTCAGTCTGGCTTATCAGCGCACGCGCGACCACAATCTGGAAGAGTTCTTTCAGGGCTTGCTCGAATGGGCGGGCGTCGAACGTCCGGCGCTGGTTTCTGATCCGCTGGTCGAAGTCCGTTCACTCGAAGGCCGCGACTATGCGCTCTATTTCATCTTCAACAACGGCGAGAAGGAGACGAACGCCGGGATCAAACTTCAATCGCCATTCTCGAACATTTCGATTCGTGATCTTGTGACCGAGCAGCCGGTTCAATTTCAAATGGCTGACAATCGTGTCGCGCTCAATCGGACTTTGGCGCCGCAGGCGGTCTGGGTGATTGAAGTCCGCGAGAAGTCGGGCGCGAAGAGATGACTGCAAGGGCTTACTGGGATGATCTGAACGGCAAACGGGATCAGTCCCTGGGTAC